>JBKDZK010000036.1:0-5506 GCA_047971205.1 Draconibacterium sp. | reverse complement strand
TTTATCATTTACCCACGAATGTCCTGATAAATTCATCTCCTATTAACCACCCCAAAGCTCCATTGCACTGATCAAATTCATCGTAAACCGCTACTGAATCTGGCGTCATTCCGGTTTTGTAAATGCTAAACGGGACAGAATCACGCGTATGTGTTTTTAAAGCACAGGGAGTTGGATGATCGGGCAAAATGGCTATCGCCACTTCCTCCTCCATTTTGGCAGTTTCCTCCAGGATGTATTCCACCACACGGTGATCAAGGTATTCAATCGTTTTGGTTTTCAGCTCCACATCGCCTTCATGTCCGGCTTCGTCGCTTGCCTCAATGTGCAGGTAAACCAGGTCATTTTCTTTTAGCGCATCAATCGCGGCTTTGGCTTTTCCCTCGTAATTCGTGTCATACAAACCAGTTGCACCTTCCACATGAATCACTTTCATGCCGGCGTACACCCCAATTCCATGAATCAGGTCAACCGCAGAGATCACCGCAGAACTTCCAATTCCAAACATTTCCTGCAGGGTTGGCATGGCCGGTTTGTAACCCGGCGACCATGGCCAAATACTGTTGGCAGCATCTTTTCCGGCGGCCTTTCTTTTCTGATTAACCGGATGATTCGCTAACAAATCCTGTGATTTCAGGATCAGTTCGTTCAGTAGTTCGGTGGTTCCTTCAGCCGCTTCTGTTTTCGCTACCGGCAAAACATCGCGAAAGGGCGTTCCGGGCACATCGTGCGGAGGCGTTGTTTTCACCTCTTTGATACCTCCTTTTATCACCAGCAAATGACGATAAGAAACACCGGCATAAAACTTCACCCGGTCGTTGCCCAGCTTTTCGTCGAGAAAATGAATCAGTTCCGCCGCTTCATCATTGGAGATATGCCCTGCAGAATGATTTTTCACCTGCTCATTTTCGATACAAATCAGGTTGCAACGCAAGCCAAGGTCACCGGGTTTCAGTTCAACCCCCATGCTGGCAGCTTCGAGTACTCCCCTGCCCTCAAAAACCTTCTCCACATCGTAGCCCAGAACCGCCATATTGGCAATTTCGCTTCCCGGATGCATCGAATCAGGGACGGTTTTCAGCATTCCCGATTGTCCGTTTTTAGCCAGCCAGTCGATGTGCGGTTTGTTGGCCATCTGCAAAGGAGTTTTGTTATCATAAGCTTGTAAAGGCTCGTCCGACATGCCGTCGCCGAGTATAATCAGGTACTTCATTTTTCCAGATTTTTTGGTTGTACAATATCCGGCAACCTCGTTTTATTGAACAAAAAGCGAAGGTCTGCCGCGATAGTAACAATTAATTTTCGAAAATTCCGATCGCTAAAAAAATTAAATATTGGAAACCTTGATCAGATCGGCAAAAACACCCGCCGCCGTTACAGAGGCTCCTGCACCGTATCCTTTTATCAGCATCGGAAATTCGTGGTAACGCTCGGTGGTATACATCACCAGGTTATTGCTTCCTTCCAGGTCGTAAAAAGGATGGTTCGCATCCACCACTTCCAGGCCGGCTTCGGCTTTTCCGTTTTCAAAACGGGCCACAAAACGCCATTTTTTATTTTCAGCAACCAGTTTTTTCCGTTCTGTTTCAAAAGCAGCATCCAGCGCGGGCACACCTTCCCAGAATTCATCCAGCGTTCCATCAAACAGGGTATCCGGCACAAAACGTTTGATAGAAATATCCTCCATTTCAATCCGGTATCCCGACTCACGTGCCAGGATCAGGATTTTGCGCGCCACATCTACCCCGCTTAAATCAATACGCGGATCGGGCTCTGAATAGCCTTCCTCTTTCGCCATCAGAATGGTTTTACTTAACGGAATATCTTCTGAAATGGTATTAAAAATATAATTCAGTGTCCCCGACAAAACGGCTTCAATCTTTAAAATACGATCGCCCGAATTCACCAGATCGTTTAGCGTGTTAATAATCGGCAATCCTGCGCCAACATTGGTTTCGAAAAGAAATTTCACTCCTTTTCGCTTGGCTATTCTTTTGAGTTCGGCATAATTCTCATAATCCGAAGATGCCGCTACTTTATTGGCTGTAACAATGGCAATGTTGGCATTCAGAATCTCTTTGTACAACGAAGCCACGTTATCGGAAGCGGTACAATCCACAAAAACAGAATTATAAATATTCATGTCTTTCATCTCGTCGACAAAACCTTGCAGCGACGATGTTTTATCGGCCTGCGCCAGCTTCTCATGAAATTCGGCAATGTCAATCCCTTCGCGTTCAAAAAGCATTTTCTTTGAATTGGCCACACCCGTTAACTTTACGCGAAGATGTTTCTCTTTCAGCAATTTTTCCTGTTGCTGTTTTAACTGCTGCAATAAGTTTCCACCAACGGTTCCGATTCCCATCAAAAAGATGTTTAACTCCATAAACTCGGAAAGGAAGAACGATTCGTGAACCACATTCAGGGTTTTGCGAAGCTCTTCGTTTTTAACCACCCACGAAATGTTCAACTCCGAGGCGCCCTGTGCAATGGCGATAATGTTTACCCCGTTGCGGCCAATGGTTGAAAACAACTTTCCGGCAACGCCTGTTGTTTTTTTCATGTTCTCTCCGACAATCGCCACTACCGAAACTTCTTTCTCGATATCAATCTTATTCACCTGTCCGCTGGCAATCTCTTTCTCAAATTCCTCGCAAATAGCTTGCTCTGCTTTGCTCAGCATCTTTTCTTCGATGGCTACACTGATGGAGTTCTCCGACGAAGCCTGCGAAATCAGGATCACATTTACGTTTACCTTTGCCAAAGCAGTAAACAGCCGCATCGAAATACCAGTAACTCCCACCATACCGATTCCCTGCATAGTAAGCAACGTAATTCCTGAAATCGATGATATTCCTTTGATCGGGCGGTCGAAGCCGTTCCTCACATCTTTTACGATCCGTGTTCCGGGGTTTTCGGGTTCAAAGGTATTTTTGATCAGGATCGGAATTCCTTTCTGATAAACCGGCAAAATGGTTGGCGGGTAAATCACTTTTGCGCCAAAATGCGACAATTCCATTGCTTCGGAGTAGGTAAGTTCCGGAATGGTATAGGCTTTTCGGATCACACGCGGATCGGCAGTCATAAAGCCATTTACATCGGTCCATATTTCCAGTACCTCCACATCGAGTGCGGCGGCAATAATAGCGGCCGTAAAATCAGAACCACCACGGCCCAGCGTCGTAAACTCGCCTTTGCTGTTTTTTGAAATAAAACCCGGAGCTACCGCAATTCCTTTAAAACCGGCAAATTCTTCCTTTATATTTTTAATGGTAACCTGAAAATCAACCGAAGCCTTTCCGAAGTTACTGTCAGTTTGAATAAGCAAAGAAGAATCTTTTCGTTCGGCGCCTATAAAAGCAGCAATTATTTGCGACGACATCCGCTCACCAATACCCGCAATGCGGTCGAGGGTTTTGGCAGTGAGCTCTCCCACCAGTGTAATACCGGTCAGAATTTGCTCCAGTTCATCCAGCAGTTTTTCCACCACCTCTCGGATCGGTTCATTTCCGTTAAAGAGTTCGTGCATTGTATCGCGGTGACGCTGCCGGACTTCCGTAAGTTCCGTATGAAAGTCGCTGGTACCCGTGGCAGCGTTGTTCGCTGCCGTCAGGATTTTATCGGTTATGCCGCCCAATGCGGACACTACAACAATTACATCATCGTTCTGCGAAAGAACGATTTCTTTTACTTTTTTGATGTTGGTGGCAGAACCTACGGATGTACCTCCAAATTTTAAGACTTTCATACTTAATTTTAGCTTATAAAAAAAAACCGGGTGAATCGACAGAAACAATTCACCCGGCAAATTCTGTCTATGTATACTATTATTATTCCATCGTAAGGGTTCCGGTTATCGCTTCAACTATTTTGGTTTCCAATTCCTGGGCTAATTCAGGATTGTCCATTACCAGGTTACGCACAGTTTCGCGCCCCTGACCCAATTTTGTTTCCCCGTAACTGAACCACGAACCACTTTTTTTGATCAAATTGTACTGAACACCCAAATCGATGATTTCGCCCGATTTGGAAATTCCTTCGCCATACATAATATCAAATTCGGCTTTGCGGAATGGTGGCGCCACTTTGTTTTTCACCACTTTCACTCGCACGTGGTTTCCGTTTACTTCTTCCCCGTCTTTGATCTGGCCAATACGGCGAATATCCAAACGAACCGAAGCATAGAATTTAAGCGCGTTACCACCGGTGGTTGTTTCTGGGTTACCGAACATTACGCCAATTTTTTCACGCAGCTGGTTGATAAACACACAGCAGGTTTTGGTTTTGTTGATGTTGGCGGTGAGTTTACGGAGAGCCTGCGACATCAGACGGGCCTGCAAGCCCATTTTCGAGTCGCCCATCTCACCTTCCAACTCTGCTTTGGGTGTTAATGCAGCCACCGAGTCGATCACCACAATATCCAAAGCTCCCGAGCGAATCAGGTTGTCGGCAATTTCAAGTGCCTGTTCCCCGTTGTCGGGTTGCGAGATTAGTAACTCATCGATATCTACACCTAGTTTTTTGGCGTAATACGGATCGAAAGCATGCTCTGCATCGATGATGGCAGCAATACCTCCGGCCTTTTGAGCTTCGGCAATCGCATGAATGGCAAGTGTGGTTTTACCCGAAGATTCCGGACCGTAGATTTCTACGATACGTCCTTTGGGGTAGCCGCCAACTCCCAGTGCCACATCCAGAGCAATGGAACCCGACGAAATGGCCGGGACATCCACATGCGGATTGTCTCCCATACGCATGATGGATCCTTTTCCGTAACTCTTTTCAATTTTATCCATGGTAAGCTGAAGCGCTTTCAGCTTTTCCTTATTCATCAAACTTTTTTCTTCGCTCGTCATGTTTTGGTCTATAAGTTAAGTGTGTTGATAATTTGGTTGGAGTGATCTTTTGTGTTTACTTTTTCGAAAATCTCCTGAATTACACCCTTTTCATCGATAACAAAGGTTTTGCGTAAAACCCCCATGTATTTTTTGCCGTACATCGATTTTTCGCCCCAGGCACCGTAGGCCTCCAGTATTTCTTTTTCGGTATCGGCAATCAGGTTAAACCGAAAGCCGAATTTGTCGATAAACTTCTGGTGAGATTTTTCGCTGTCGGGACTAACCCCCACCACATCAAAACCTTTGGCCAGCCAGGCATCGTAATTATCGTTCAGGTTGCACGATTCTGCTGTACAACCGGGCGTATTATCCTTTGGATAAAAATACAGGATCAGCTTTTTCCCCTCAAAATCTTTCAAAGCAACCTTTTCGCCACTTTGATTCACCCCTTCAAATGCGGGAGCTTTATCCCCAACTTTTAAATTTGTCATGATTTTTGCTTCATTCTGTTTACAAATATAACTGATTAAATGATAAAACTCAGGTCTCCATTTCACTTCTTGCACATCAATTCAGACTAATTTAAATTCTCCAAAGAATTGATTTTTGTTAAATTTACCTGTCAAAATTTTAAGCCACTTCAGCAATGGAATTGAGAAAAATCAACA
>JBKDZK010000035.1:0-2362 GCA_047971205.1 Draconibacterium sp. | reverse complement strand
TTATGGAAGTACTTTTGTCCTGTCGGCTGATGGTCATGGATTGGCGTTTTTGCAGGATTTTCCCAAAACGCTCGGAAAGTACTTTGGCCGTTTCGCCAACTACCTGCCCTGAAAAAATGTTACCAACCGTGTTCTGGATTACCTTGCTTTCTTTATCTCCATAGTCGCGGGTCAACTGGCTGTAATCCTGGAAACCCAGGCAAACGGCTACTTTGTTACTCCGGGCGGTTGCAATCAGGGTGTCCAGCCCCCGAACATAAATGGTTGGTAACTCATCAATAATCACTGAACTTTTTAGCTGGTGCTGTTTATTGATCAGTTTTACAATCCGGGAATTGTAAAGCCCCAGTGCAGCACTGTAAATATTCTGACGGTCGGGATTAGTACCCACACAAAGTATTTTTGGCTCTTTGGGGTTATTGATATCTAGGGTAAAATCATCGCCCGTCATTACCCAGTACAATTGAGGCGAGATCATTCTCGAAAGCGGGATTTTAGCGCTGGCAATCTGCCCCTGCAGCTGGTCTTGTGCTCCACCTTCCCAGGCATCCATAAAGGGCGACAGGTAGTTTTCCAGTTCGGGGTACGAAGTCAGGATAGTAAAGGTATCGGCATATTTCTTGTTTAAAAACTCAATGGCATGAGGGAAAGTACAATATTTGCCTTTTTTATAAATCTTCAGGAACCAGATAATAGCCGCCAAAAGAATTATCGGTGATTCCACAAAAAAGTCGCCCTGCTTTTGTATCCAGGTGCGGTTTAGGTTCAGCATAATAGTATAAGCACTTTCATAGGCATCCGATATATCGGTCATAAAAGCCGGGTTAATGGGGTTGCAACGGTGGCTTTTTCGTGGATTGTCAAAATTAATCACATAGTATTTGGGTTTAACTTTATAACCGACCAGATGGGTCAGAAGATGGTTGTAAGCAATCTCACTGAGGTCGGGGAACTTGTAATCGTAGATATACATGGCAAAGCCTTTTTCAATCTGCTGTTTGATGTAATTATTAACCACCGCATAAGATTTCCCGCTGCCGGGAGTACCCAGCACGATGGAGGCACGAAAAGGGTTCACCACGTTAATCCAGCCATTGTTCCATTTCTTTTTATAGTAAAAACGTGTTGGCAGGTTCACCGAATATTCGTTTTCCATCAGCTGTTGTTCCTGCATGAATGATTCGTTTTCGGCATTAAAAACATCCTCCATCAGGTTGGTCTTTAACAGGCGGCTTATCCAAGTTCCGGCAACCAGCATCAGGATAAAACCTGTGGCAAGTGTGAAAATATACAGTGCGGATTTACCAACAAGGGGCAAAGGCAGTTCCAATATCCACCAGTTCAGGTAGAAAAGAACAAAGCCAAAAACCAGGCTGATATTAATCTTTGTCCAGGTGATTTTTTCGGCTTTTACCCCTTTAGTGCCTAAACACGACAATGCCAATAAAAGCATGGCTGCCAATTTGGTGTAGAGCGGGGAAGAAAACAGTCCCGTTGTGCGGTGGAAATTCATCAGGATTTTGTCCGCCACTTCAATATTCAGCTTATATTCCGATACCATTTGGTAGCAAAACCAGTAAATGTGTACCACTACAAACAATATACTTACTGCCCGTATAAAATCGATGATTTTACCCAATGCCCTTAAATCGTCTTCCTGTGCCATAGTTATTGCTTGTTTAGAGTTTTCGTTTTCTTTTGCGTTTCATCCTTCGGATAAAAGCTTCTTCTTCGTAGTTTTCCCCCGAACAGGTAAAGTCGATAAAGGGGATTAGCGCGGTATTTGCGGAATCTTTGGCGATGGTTTTGTTTTTCTCAGATTCATCAGAGGCCTTTGGGGTATTATTCTGCCCAAACTTTTCGTTAAGGACGTTGGCTGAAAATGCCTTGCCATAACGAGAGCCATTTAGCGCCGTATGTCGGTGGTGATCAATAAAAGTGACCCCGTAAATACGCCCGTCCCTGTTCTCCCGGAATACAGTATCAATGCCTTGTTTATGGAGTTGCCGGACAAACTGTTTTTTTGTTTTTGAAGTCGCCAAAGCAGCCTCTATAATTGGTTTTGATGTTTCTGTTAATCGGTATTTTTTAATGTTCTGGGTATTGAAGTTACACCGTTTCAACAGGTTTTCTGCTCCCACCTGTTTGCCGATCAGTGATGCTTTGACGGGCTGTCCTTTTTTACGCCCTTTTTTGTCCAGTGCGAAATAGACAATGCCGTGATAAGGCTTTCCGTTAAATTCCCCTTTGACCTCTTCCAACCCGATATTGTACAGTGACAAAAGTGTTTTGTATTCCCCGATGCTTTGGAACTGGTATAATGCAGACAGTTCTTTGGTAAGGTTGGCAATTTGCTTTTTGA
>JBKDZK010000034.1:0-6995 GCA_047971205.1 Draconibacterium sp. | reverse complement strand
AGCTGGCGCTGTGGCGGAATGTTGGCAAAACAACCACCGCAAGCATCACGCTGAATGGTAACTACTGCCAATCCGTTACGTGCATTTTTGCGGATACGTTTGAAAGCAGTCAACAAACGAGGCTCAATAAAAGACTCGATCTTTTCGGCTTTTGCTTTTAGCTTTTCTTCCTCGATCTTGGTCTCTTCCGTAATTTCACTCAACTCGGTTTTCTTACGGTCCAGGTCTTCTTCGCGCTCGCTTAGCTGTGTTTTAGAAGAGCCAATTGCTTCTTTTTTGGCAGTCATTTCAGCGGTAAATTCCTTGATTCGTTTTTCTGAAAGCTCGATTTCCAGGTTTTGGAATTCAATTTCTTTTGACAAAGAATCAAATTCACGGTTGTTGCGAACGTTGTTTTGCTGTTCCGTATATTTTGCAATCAGGCCCTGAGAATCTTTGATGGCAATCTTTTTGTTGTTGATGGCCGTATCCAGATTCTTGATTTCGTCGTCAAGGTTCACCAAACGGGTTTTCAATCCGGCGATTTCATCTTCCAGGTCTTGTACTTCCAGCGGAAGCTCACCCCTCAGGGTTTTTATCTTGTCCACTTCTGAAACTACACTTTGCAACTCGTGCAATGCGCGCAGTTTATCTTCAATCGAAATGTCTTTGTCTTCTTGCCTTGAATAAGGTGCATTCATGCTCGTTCTATTTAATTTTATTTTTCTCCAAATAAACGGGTCAGTAACTGTAACCCTTTTTGTTGCGTTTTGTTTTGGTGAAGCAGTTGGCTCTCAGTGATCAACCAATTGTTTCCAACCAAAAATCAGAAGTAAAAAACCGGGTTGGTATTCACCTCTGACAAACGGACGACAAATTTAGGGAATTTTTTCGTAAGTAACTCATAAAAAAGTTCTTTAGTAAATTGTTCACTCTCAAAATGTCCGATATCGGCGATTACAATTTTGTTTTCGGCATCAAAAAACTGGTGATATTTAAAATCGCCGGTCACAAAAAAGTCGGCGCCCGCTGCAATGGCCTGGTTTAGAAGAAAGGAACCGGCGCCTCCGCAAACCGCAATTTTCTTCACTTTTTTATTTTGAAGTGCCGTGTGGCGGATCACCCCGGTGTGAAAGGTATTTTTGAGCAGCTTCAATACTTCGCGCTCCGTTCTTTCTTTGGGCAAAACACCCAGCATTCCCATTCCAACCTGGTTGAATTTATTGTCGAGCGGATAAATATCGTAGGCTACTTCTTCGTAAGGGTGAGCAGTAGTCAGTGCCGAAACAATTTGCCCCTGGAAATAGGAAGGGAAAATGGTTTCGAAACGGATTTCGTTTTCGTAATGATGGGCTCCTTTTTCCCCCACAAAAGGCGTGGTACTGTCATTTCCCCTGAAGGTTCCCTGCCCGTGTGCATTAAAACTGCACGAGTCGTAGTTGCCAATGTGTCCGGCGCCGGCTGCAAAAACAGCCTGTCGTACTTTTTCGGCATGGTCGACCGGGACAAAAGTCACCAGTTTTTTCAGCAGTCCGCCGGCCGGTTCCAGAATGCGGCAGTCTGCCAGCCCCAGCTTTTCACATATTTTGCCGTTCACACCCCCGGTAACACTGTCGAGGTTGGTATGCGCGGCATAAATCGCAACATCGTTTTTGATGGCTTTTAGCAAGGTGCGCTCCACATAATTTTTCCCGGTAATTTTTTTCAGTCCCGAAAAAACGATCGGGTGATGCGCAACAATCAGGTTGCACTTGTTTTGGATGGCTTCTTCCACCACTTCTTCGGTTACATCCAGCGTAACCAGAATGGAGGTGAGCTCCGCCTGCATGTCGCCTACGATTAAGCCTGCATTGTCGTATGATTCCTGCAGGCGAAGCGGGGCAACGGTTTCCAAATAATGGGTAATATCTTTAATTTTCGTCATGATCTTCTAAGCTTTTTTTGATTTCTACCAGTTCCTGCCTGATGTCCTGTAGTTTTTTTACAATCTCGTAGTTGTTTAGCGTATCCTCGCGGTTTTCTTTTAGTTTTTGCCGGGCTCCTTTAATTGTAAGGCCGCGTTGTTTTACCAGGTAATGAATCAGGCGGATGGTTTCAAGGTCTTCCTTGGTAAAAAACCGGTTGCCCTTTTTGTTTTTAAATGGTTTTAGCGCTTCGAACTGGTTCTCCCAGTAGCGAACATTCGATGGAGTGAGGCCAAACATTTCGGTGACTTCTCTCATCGAGTAGTAGATTTTTTCTATTTCCGGCTTTTTGTAAGGCAACTTTTCAGATTTTGAGCTGCAAGATAATTAGAATTGAGAACCGCGGCAAAATTGTTTTTCGAAATTGATGCAAACAAAAAACTTCCGCCAGGTTTTCTGATGAAAGTTTTTTGAACATATCTTTTGCTTGCGCATGCAACGTTTAGTCGAGCGATTGTCCGATGTTGGATGAGATCGCAATCATTTTGTCGTATTCCTGCGGCGTAAGATCCTGGAACATGTAGTACATCGGATTTAATTTCTGCCCGTTTTTGTGTACTTCGTAATGAAGGTGCGGAGCAGTTGAACCGCCTGTGTTTCCCACATAACCGATAATATCGCCACGTTTTACGTGCTGGCCGCGTTTTACGTTGAACTCATTCAGGTGACCATAAACCGTTTCATAGCCAAAACCGTGGTCGATTTTTATATTCAGTCCGAGTCCGACTTTGCTTCTTTTGGATCCTTCCACTTCGGTAATAACACCATCGCCTGTGGCGTAAATAGGTGTTCCGATCGGAGCGGTAAAGTCTTGCCCCCAGTGCATCTTTTTCACCTTGTAGATCGGGTGCATCCGGTATCCCCAGCCACTGGACGTTCTTTTCAACTCCTTGTTTCGGATGGGCATAATCGATGGAAGCGAGGCGAGCATTTTTTCTTTGTTCAGCGCCATTTCCATCACCTCGTCGTATGATTTCGACTGGATATAGGTTTTCCTGGCCAGTACATCCAGCTTTTTAGCAGTTTCGATCACCAGGTCGGTATTGTCCATGTTTTCGAGGTGCGAATATTTATTGGTACCACCAAAGCCGGCTTCGCGTACCGCAGCAGGAATTGGCTCGGCTTCAAAAACCACCCGGTAAATATTATCATCGCGTTGTTGAAGATCGGTCAAAACCTTTTCAACCTTGTTCATGTCTTTTTGCAACAATTCATATTGGGTGAGCAATCGCTGGTTTTCGCGCTTCAATGCCTTTGAACGTGGCGTTTCGTAAAAACTCAGAAAAACCACCATAAACAGCAAGGCCATCGCCACACTGCTCGACAGATAAGTCAGAACTTTTACAATTCTTTCTTTCCAGGTTAAGCCAATGCTTTCGTAATTAAGAGTGTCAGGGTTAAATTTATACTTCTTTCTTGCCATAAACAGGCTCCTTTTTTTCTATGTTTCTAACAATATTAATTTAATCGTATAACTTTGCGTTCTTTAAAAAACGTGATATTTTCACGCCGCAAATGTAAGTAAATAACTCATAATTAGTGATTTTCTTGTGTTTGTGTTTAGATTTTTTAACACATTGGAATAAAACATTAGCGATAATATGAAGACTTCCAGAGAAATACGACAGGCTTTTCTCGATTTTTTCCAGGAAAAGAATCACCAGATTGTCAACTCTGCCCCGATGGTAGTGAAGGGTGATCCAACATTGATGTTTACAAATGCCGGAATGAACCAGTTTAAGGATCAGTTTCTTGGGAACGAACCGGTAAAATGGGCGCGTGTGGCCGATACGCAAAAGTGTTTGCGTGTTTCCGGAAAACACAACGACCTGGAAGAAGTAGGGCTGGATACCTATCACCACACCATGTTCGAAATGTTGGGGAACTGGTCGTTTGACGACTATTTTAAAGAAGAAGCCATTAGCTGGGCCTGGGAATTTCTGGTGACACGTATGGGCATCAACCCCGAACGTTTGTACGCTACTGTTTTTGAAGGAAGTGCGGATGACAACCAGGCACGCGACGACGAAGCTGCCGGATACTGGGAAAAATACCTGCCCAAGGAACGCATTCTGAATGGAAGCAAAAAGGACAATTTCTGGGAAATGGGTGACACCGGTCCTTGTGGCCCTTGTTCTGAAGTGCATGTGGATTTACGTCCGCAGGCGGAAGTTGATAAACTGTCGGGCCGCGAACTGGTAAACAAAGACCACCCGCAGGTGATTGAAATCTGGAACCTGGTTTTTATTCAGTTTAACCGGAAAGCCAACGGAACCCTGGAAGAATTACCTGCAAAACATGTGGATACCGGGATGGGTTTTGAACGTCTCTGTATGGTTTTGCAGGGCGTAACTTCGAATTACGATACCGATGTTTTCCAAAATACCATTGCTGAAATAGGAAAGCTTTGCGGAAAGAAATACGGAGAGGATGAAAAAGCAGACATTGCCATGCGCGTGATTGCTGACCACCTGCGTGCCGTAGCTTTTGCCATTGCCGATGGGCAGTTGCCATCGAACAACAAGGCCGGCTACGTTATTCGTCGTATTTTACGGCGTGCGGTGCGTTACGGTTATACTTTCCTCGGATTCAAAGAAGCTTTCATCTTTAAATTGATCGACGTACTGAAGCAAACCATGGGAGATACTTTCCCCGAATTGGTGAGCCAGCAGGTGTTGATTGAAAAAGTAATCAAGGAAGAGGAAGAGTCGTTCCTGCGTACCTTGTCGACCGGGATAAAATTACTGGATGACATTGTTTCAAAAGTAAAAAATGAAGGCGCTGCAGAAATTGCGGGCAAAGATGCTTTTGTTTTGTACGATACCTATGGTTTCCCGCTCGATTTAACAGAATTGATTGCACGTGAAAACGGATTGGGTGCCAACAGCAAAGGTTTTACCGTGGAAATGGAAGCACAGAAAAACCGCTCGCGAAATGCAGCTGTTCAGGAAACCGACGACTGGGTGGAATTGCGCAAAATAGAACAAACCGAGTTTCTGGGCTACGATAAGCTGGAGGCAGAAGTTCGCATTGCCCGTTACCGCAAGGTCACTCAAAAGAAAAAGACATTTTACCAGTTGGTTTTTGATCAGACCCCGTTTTATGGCGAGTCGGGCGGACAAGTTGGGGATCATGGCTACATTGAGTTCGATGGAGCTAAAACCGCTGTTTACGATACACAAAAAGAGAACAACCTGATCATTCACCTGGTAGAAAAACTACCCGAAAATCCATCCGAATATTTTACAGCGGTGGTGAATGTTGAACGTCGTCAGAAAATTGCGAATAACCATACGGCGACCCACCTGTTGCATGCCGCCCTGCGCGAAGTGCTGGGCACACATGTGGAGCAAAAAGGATCGCTGGTTAATGCCGACCACCTGCGTTTCGACTTTTCTCATTTTCAGAAAATGACCGATGAGGAAATTGCAGAAGTGGAGAAACGGGTGAATGCAAAAATCAGGTTGAATTCAGTGCGCGAGGAAAACCGCGAAATGCCGATTGAAGAGGCAAAAAATGCCGGAGCGATGATGCTGTTTGGCGAAAAATACGGTGATGTGGTGCGAACCATCCGTTTTGGCGAATCAATGGAACTTTGCGGGGGAACACACGTTGCAGCAACCGGCCAGATCGGCTTGCTGAAAATTGTTTCGGAAAGCGCCATTGCAGCCGGGGTTAGAAGAATTGAAGCCATTACTGCCGACCGTGCCGAAAAGTACATCAACGATCAGTTGAATATCTTGACCAGCATCAGGGACACCGTAAAAGGGTCGGCCAATGTTTTGGAAAGCATCGGTATCTTGTTGCAGCAGAATTCCGAATTTGCAAAACAAATCGAGAATTTTCAGCGTGAAAGCCTGAAAATCACCAAGGCCAACCTGAAAAGTAAAATCATGTATGTAAAAGGCGTAAACATTATCGCCGATAAAATAATGATCGACAGTGCCGCTTTACTGAAAGACCTGGCTTTCCAGCTCAAAGGTGAAGTGGAAAACCTGTATTTGGTATTGGGAGCCGAGATCAATGGGAAACCAAATCTTACGGTAATGATTGCCGAGAACATTGTGGATGAAAAAGGACTGAATGCCGGACAGATTGTTCGCGAAGCCGGAAAAGAAATTCAGGGCGGTGGCGGCGGCCAGCCGTTTTATGCCACTGCCGGCGGTAAAAATGTTGCCGGACTGGAGGCTGCCATTGAAAAAGCACTTTCGTTTTTGCAGTAAGGATACGAGATTTTTAATCTCGTGATTAATACGTAATTACAAATGGTCAATCTTGGGACATGTCGTAAAAAAACGCATGTCCCGAGGATGACAAATCGCCGATCCCGGGATGCGCAGGTTACAATATAGTGAAATCCAAATTGTAGAAATTTTGTGTCGTTTTTTCATACAAAGCGAATTCGTTCGCTTGGCTTTATGTATTTAATCTTTCTTCCTTTGATTTATTCTAAATAAAAATTATTTTCAGCCTTTTAATTTTTTAACAAAAATTTCCGGCTTCCAACTTCGGACTTCGGACTAATTTCTGAATAAATGAAGAAATTCTATGCCTTTATAACGTCCATGCCTTTTGCCGCCTTTATTTTTCTAGCCCTCGCATTTTCGATGGCGATCGCTACTTTTGTCGAAAGTAGCTACGGAACACCCTCTGCGCGAGCTCTGGTTTACAATACCCGTTGGTTTGAAGTGCTTTGGGGCCTGTTTGCGCTCAACCTGATTAACAACCTGGTTCGTTACCGGCTGTTTTCCACACGCCGCTATACGCTTGGTATTTTTCACCTGTCGTTTCTGATCATGATTCTGGGCGGGGCCATCACCCGGTATTTTAGTTTTGAAGGAATGATGCACATCCGTGAAAACCAGGCAGCAAATTACATTCTTTCTTCCGACGATTATTTTTATGCGGCTTATGAAGACCAGCACAAAGAATCAAAAGTCCGCTTTTCTGAATTTGTTCCCAAGCAATTTTCGGCAAAATTTAATGTGGATGGGCATAACGTGAAAGTAAAAGCAGTAGGCTTTATTGAAAACGCCGTGCGAAAGGCTGTTC
>JBKDZK010000033.1:0-1955 GCA_047971205.1 Draconibacterium sp. | reverse complement strand
AATTATGTGGGAAATGAGATCAGAAATCAGATCTTGAGCGGAAAATATCAAATTTTAAGGCAACAAAACAGGAAAATAACTATTTTTCAAATCCTAATTTTATTGCTGCGGATTTAAGGTTGATCTAAAACATAGTCAAGAATGACACTTTTCTCAGTTTTGGGTAAATCTGATTCTTCAAGCGGTAAGGTTTTATTAATAAACGGTATGTCCCGATATAATGTTATTTTTTCAAAATATTGATATGCAATAATAAAATGGGCCTGCCCGGTAAGCTTATCGTATGCCTCTGATGAAAGATTTGTCATCTCATCAGCCTTTTCAATTAACTCCAAACAATGTCTAATTGTATTGTATCCCCATTTTATGCTTATTAAACCATCTGTTGGAGCCTGAAGGCCCTGTGCTATCAAATCACCCGTTCCAACGCAGTCATCGCTCATTGAATCAAATCGGTAGTCATTAATGTTTGGCAACGAACGATATGCATAATTTATCCACATTATAGCATCATTTTCTGTTTTCCAATATGTGGCATCTGAAATATCTGCTAATGGTTCTGTATTCAAAAAGTCGCTGCATGACAATAGAAATATTGTCATCATCGAGAATATTATTTTAGCTATTATTGTTCTCATAATATTATTTTTAGTCCTAAAAAGAGAGATTAACCCCGAAATTAACAATCCGACTTAATGGATAAAAAGTCGCTCTGGCATCAGGAGCTTCCGGGTCACATCCATAGATACCTGTCAGAGTGAATAAATTTTCTCCACTTACATATAATCTTAAACGGACAATTCCATATCTATCTATTAACGAAGAGGGTAATGAATAACCTATTTGGATATTCTTCATTCTTAAATAGGCAGCATTCTGTAGCCAAAATGAAGAGAAGTTATTGTTAAAACTACTTATTCTCATTTTAGGGAATTTACCCGGGATCCATGTTTCTCCATCCTCTGCTAAATGCCATCTGTCTAGGTGATTTTTCTGCGCGGTTTCGAGGCTCCCTCCAAAAGGTTGTGTTGGTCGATCAATATACGTTTTTTTATAGGCAACTCCTTGGAAAAAAGCTGAGAAATCAAAATTCTTCCATCCTAGTTCAACACTAAATCCGTAAGGAAATCTAGGCCTTGAGCTTCCTAGCCTTTGTCTGTCAGCAGCGGTTATTTTCCCATCATCACTCAAATCCTCAATTTTTAAATCTCCTATTCCAGTTTTGGGATTCAATTTGGCGTAATTGTCAACTTCTTCTTGTGTTTCAAAAATACCAATTGACTTATATCCATACCATTCGTTCATTTCATGCCCAATTTCTGTAATTCTATTGCTACTTATTTGAGGACTACCAATCATCGAAACAACTTTATTTTGGGCATCTGACACCTGAAATGCGAAATGATAAGAGATATCTTTTATGTTGTTCCTGAATGAAATTTGAGTCTCCCAGCCAAAATTGTCTACGGTTGCTACATTTTGATAAGGAGCTCCAAGGCCATACGACGTTGGAACGGCAGGGCGCATTAAAATACCTTCAGTACTTTCCTTAAATAAATCAAACTCAATATTGAGTTTGTTATTTGCCATCCCAAAGTCAAAACCAATATTGCTAGTAGTTTTTGTTTCCCACTTAAGCATTGTATTTGGTGTTCCAGAATAATAGGTAGCTGTTTGTGCAATGCCTCCAAAATAATATGCACTTGTTGCGACCGTTGAGTAATACTGGTACAAAGCAATATTTTGATTTCCAACTTGTCCCCAAGAGGCCCGGATTTTTAAGTTATCTAGCCACGCAATATTTTCCATGAAAGCTTCTTCGCTCAATCTCCACCCTAGTGTGAAGATTTCTTAATAGTCGAATTAATGTTATATTTGTCCTATGGCAAGGACAGGACGAAAATTAATACTAAGCGAGGATGACCGAAAGACCTTGGTCGTCACATCAAGGGCGC
>JBKDZK010000032.1:0-7057 GCA_047971205.1 Draconibacterium sp. | reverse complement strand
CATATCTGCCAGTTTCATATAAGTTAAAGTTTGCACTTCATGAACCGGTAATAGCACCTCTACAGCTTTTAATTCAACAACAATCTCCTTTTCAACTAAAATATCAATAAAGAAGTCTTTTTGAAGTTCTTTTCCCTTATAAACAACGGGGAGCTTAACTTGTCTTTCAACTAAAAGTCCTCTTCTTTGTAATTCTTCCACAAGACAAATTTCATAAACTGATTCAAGCAAACCAGGCCCCAGTTCTGAATGCACTTCAAAAGTAGCATCCACAATCTGTTTCCCAACTTTTTCTATTTCAGCCTTTGACATCATCTTGGTTACTTTAAACACTAAGGCACTAGGCCACAAAGAATTTTTTATTCAGAATACCGGAGACAATTCCCGTTTGATGTTTTCCTACACGCATATCTTTGTGTCTCTGTGTCTTTGTGTTTAGACTATATTCCCAGTTTTCCCTGATACGCTTTCAGGTCCTCCAAGATGTTGCTCTTTACGTGAATAAAATTGGTAATTCCTTTTTCCTGAAGTTCGGCCATACAAGCCGGAGCTCCTGCAACTACCAAAATTTCCTCCTCCAACAGTTCGGCCACTTTTGGAGCAATTTCAGCATATTCCTCATCAGAACTACAAACCACAACAATGTCGGCACCGGCAGCTTTCGCAGCAGCAACGCCTTCTTCAACAGTTGCAAATCCGTTATTGTCTTGTACATCGAAACCGGCTACAGCAAAGAAGTTACAGCTAAACTGTGCACGTGCCTTGCGGAATGTCAGGTTACCAATGGTAAGCATAAATGCCAGCGGACGTTTATTGTCCTGCGAGTACATGTCGGTAGAGTAACGCAATGCTTCAAAAGCCTGGGCTCCGCGGTAGGGTTTCAAAGTTTCTACTCCAGCGCCTTCAACCGTCAGATCAACCGGTTCGAATACCGAACCGTCAAAACCGGGTTTCAGTTTTTCGTTGAAATTCGGGAATTGGTTGGTTCCCAACAGGTTTTCGCGACGTTGAGCAAAACGCTTGTCGCGCTCGGCTGCCATCTTTTTAATTTCAGCCTGAATAAATCCTTCTTTGAAAGCAACAATAAACCCGCCTTTTTCCTGAATAGTCAGGAACAGGTTCCATGCCTGATCAGCGATTGATTCGGTAAGGTTTTCGATGTAATAAGAACCTGCCGACGGGTCAGCAATTTTACTCAAATGAGATTCTTCCTGTAACAGGATCTGCTGGTTACGGGCAATTCTTTCCGAGAATTCGGTCGCATCTTCATAAATAGCGTTAAACGGAAGAACGGTTACCGAATGTGCACCACCCAAAATAGCCGACATGGCTTCAGTTTGCGTGCGAAGCATGTTTACATACGGATCGTAGATGGTTTTGTTGTAACGGTTGGTTTCGCTGTGAACGATCATTTTTGCTGAACACTTGCACTCAGGTGCGTAAGCTTCCACAATTTTGGCCCACAAAAGACGACCGGCACGCAACTTGGCAATTTCCATGAAATAGTTGTTGCCGATACCAAAATTAAATTTGATGGCTTTTGCAGCATCGTCGATTGAAACGCCGGCTTCGGTAAGTTGAGTTAAATACTCAGCACCCTGTGCCAATGAGAACGCTAGTTCCTGAACGATGGATGAGCCGCTGTTGGCAAAGAATTTACCATGAACGGCCACCGTTCTGAATTTTGGCAACGCTTTGGCTTTTTCGATCGCCGGTTTCAGCTTAGCCACAGCTCCTTCTTCCAGAACTCCTTTTAAAACAAAAGTTCCGATCGGGTCGGTAGCAGTTGAGGCCACAACATTTTCCTTGTTCCATTTTCCGGCCGACACGTAGTCAACAAAAAGTTCAGCCAGGTTGCAGTCGTCGCTGGGGCAAACCAGGTTTACTTCAGCAGCTTCCACACAAATGTCTTTCAGCAAAATTGCCAGGTTTTCTTTGGTTACCGAACAGCAGTCGCTGAACAGAAACCCTAAGGAAGTAACTCCTTTACCTAAAACCCGAAGTGCTTTTGCATTGGCTTCTTCGAAATCAGTTACAAAAATGTTTTGACGGATAAACCAGTTGTTATTGGTTTTATTGTTTCCCCGCACAAACGGAAATTCACCCGGAAGTGACTCCAGGTAATCCTTTCCGGCAAGGTTTTCCTGACGGTAATACGGACGAACGTTGAAGCCCTCGAAAGTCTTCCAGACCAACGCACGATCGTAGTCTTTGCCTTTTAAATCGGCAATAATTTTGGCTTCCCACTCTTCTGTGGTAACAGAATTGAATTCAGTGAAAAGCTTTTTATCTTTTTCTGCCATGTTGAAAGTTGTTTTTGAAAATCGTGCGGCAAACTTAAGGGTTTTAGCTGATTGAGAGAATCAAAGCACCTTGTTTTTGAGGAATGTTAACAAAAATCATATTTCGGACGACTTAAACTTAAGGTTAAATTAAAAATGAAAATTTTTTCCCTTCAATTTTTGTTCCGCCCAAAAGAAAACAAGCTTAAAAGCCAACTACAAAAAACTACATATCAACACATTAATAAGAACTATTCTAAATAAACTATCTGTCAACAAACGCCTCCAAAAAACATTAATATGCCAACTAAAATTGACTTACGCTTGAATTCTCACACTTTCTTCTTCGCGGCGAATAGAACCAATGTTATAATTCTCGAAAATAATCGCTATGGCAACTTTCACCAAAAAAGTAAAAAGCAAAGAACCCAGCGAAAGGATCATAACGGCAGTTCTGATCCCGGTCAATAAAACTACCTGCAGCAAGAATATCTGAACTTTTAAAAGACATAGAAAAGCGAAGAATAAAAACCCACGAAATTTCTCAACAAAGAGCTCCCAACAAAGAATATCTGCAAGAATAAATTTAAACAAGCAGAGCAGAAAACTTTTTAATCACTTAAAATCAGAATCATGAAAACAAAAAATTTATTCGAGAATGCAAAAGCAGGTTTTAACTTGCTACTGATGGTCTTCTTCGTTGTTGGATCGGTAACATTAACCTCGTGCGAACACGATGACGAACCTATGCCGGAACCCGAAATGGAAAAAACGATTGTGGATGTTGTCGCAGAAGCCGGGTCATTCCAAATCTTGTTACAAGCTGCCCAAAAAGCAGGTTTGGCTAATTTCTTAAATACAGAGAAACTTCCTTATTATGTCGAGCTCATTTTCGTTTAATCTTAACCCAGGTTGATTAAACAAAGTACATTAATTACCTTTACAAAAAGTAAGAATATAAGGAACAATGAAAACAGCGGGTTATTCCATAAAAGACCTCGAAGTGCTCTCCGGAATTAAGATGCACACCATTCGAATCTGGGAAAAAAGGTATGAGCTTTTAAGCCCGAACCGGACAGATACCAACATTCGTCTTTACGACGATGAAGATCTGAAACGCTTGCTGAATATTTCGCTCCTGACAAAAAACGGCTACAAAATTTCGAAAGTCTCCCAATGGAACGATTCCGAAATAAAAGACACGGTTATTAAGCTGGCATCTTCAAAAACTTCTTACTCCGACTACATCGACCGGTTTATGTTTCTGATGGTGGAATTGAACACGGTTGGTTTTGAAAAGTTACTGAATAAAATACTGTCGGAGCTCCCGTTTGAGGATGCCTGTTTCAATATTTTTTTTAAGCTTTTTGAGCGGGTTGGCACTTACTGGCAGGTCGGATCCATTTTTCCGGCGCAGGAACATTATGTCTCCAGTTTATTCCGACAAAAACTCATTGCTGAAATTGACAAACTCGGCAGTTCGGAAGCAGGAAGGCGAACCATTTTGTTCTATCTGCCCGAAAATGAACTACACGAAATGAGTTTACTGTTCTACTCCTACCTGGCGCGCAAAAGTGGCTACAATGTTTTCTATTTGGGTCAGTCGGTTCCGTTTGAAGACCTTGAAAAAATAAGTGCCGTCAAAGAAGTTGATTACGTTTTTACTGCCTTTATCAACTCCTTCCCCCCAAATGAGCTGGAAGAATACCTCGCCCGGCTCAAAAGTTGCTTCCAAAAACAAAAAGTATTTATTACCGGGCACCAGGTTCGGCAAAACAACCCGGCGCTACCGCGTAACTTTAAGACGGTAAAAGACCACCACGAATTCAAAAAATACCTGGGCTGACCACGCAGAATTGTGTAGCACTGTAAAGCA
The DNA here is from genome assembly GCA_047971205.1 of Draconibacterium sp. Lineage (GTDB taxonomy): Bacteria > Bacteroidota > Bacteroidia > Bacteroidales > Prolixibacteraceae > Draconibacterium. The sequence goes on along the minus strand of JBKDZK010000032.1, from coordinate 2,899 downwards.
GGCTTTGGGATATTATCCCTTTTGTTAATTAATGTAAAAAGGACATAATGCGGTTTTTTTGCCTTAAAATTTCATCCTATTTTTCATAAATTGCATCCCTGTAACTGAAACGAAAAGATGGAAAAGCTAAGTTGGACAAAGGATATTTTTGGGTCGAAGCTTGAAATCAGGCAGGGGGCGAGTAAAATCGGAAGCATTAACTGGGACAACATGCTCAGTTCGCAGGCACAGGCCATGATTAACGGCAAACTGTTTACGCTTAACCGCGAATTTTTTCTCTCCAAACTGGAGATTTACGACTCCAACAGCCAGTCGCTGCTCGGAACCATCATGATCAACTTCTTTAATACCCGCAGCGATGTGCTGATCAACGGGAAACGTTTCGAACTGGAAATAAAAAACTTCTGGCAATCGCGGTGGTCGTGGAAATTTAACGGCAACGACATTATCAGTTACACTGCTCACGAATTCGTTACCAAAGACAAAGGCACCATTGAACTGGCCACCCCCATCAACGACGAGGTGGAAATCCTTATTCTGCTGGGGCTGTTTGTGCGCAACCAGTTTATCCTTTTTATGTTGCTGATTCTGCTGATCGTATTGATAGTTATCATATAAAAATTACATTCCCAAAATACTGATTGTAATATCTCCACGTTTTTCAAGAAACTCTTTATGAAAAACTGGCTGCAATCTTTTTTATTTATTTTGACGATAACGCTCATTTCATGCAACAAAGAAGAATTCAATTATAGTTCCGATGTGAAACTCGCGTTTTCGATGGATACAGTATCATTCGACACTGTTTTTACCACCATCGGTTCGACAACCAAATATTTTACCGTTAAAAATCCGGAAAACCAAACCGTCATCCTCTCAAACATACAACTCGCAGGAACCAAAAACACGCCTTTTCGCTTGAACATTAACGGCATCGGTTCAAATCAAGCCGCAGATATCAACCTGCCGGCAAAAGACAGCCTGTATATTTTTGTAGAAGTAACGGTTGATCCCAACGGACAAAATTTACCTCTGGTGGTTGCTGACTCTATACTTTTCAATGTGAATGGAAACACCCAATCGGTTCAACTAATTGCATTTGGACAAGATGTTCACCTGCTGAACGGACAGCGGATTCAGACTGAAAACTGGAAGAACGATAAACCATACCTGATTTTCAACTCGGTTTTAATTGATTCACTGCAAACACTGACTATTGATGCAGGATGCAGGATTCATTTTCACAAAAATTCGAGCATGCTTGTAAAAGGAACACTAAAAGCCAGCGGCTCTTTTGAAGAACCTATTGTTTTTCAGGGCGACCGACTGGGAAAAGAATATGAAAATATTCCGGGCCAATGGGGATACACTTACCAAACTGAAAACAAAGATTTGATTATTTTCGGGGGCATTCACTTTTTCCAGGGTAGCAAAGATAATTTATTGAATTATGTTACAATCCGAAATGCAGATAAAGGAATTCAGCTCGACAGCATGGGCTTTTCGTCAAAACCAATGCTAACCATAAGCAACTCCCGTATCGAAAACATGACACTGAACTGCATAGATGCACGCACATCGAACATTGATGCCTGGAATTGTATTTTTGCCAATTCGGGTTATTATACCGTTGCCCTGGCATTTGGAGGAGATTACCGTTTTTACCACTGCACCTTTGCAAATTATTTTGCAGCGACAGCCCAGGCTTCCCCTGCATTGTTGCTAAACAACTATTTCGAATACAATAAAAAAACCTATGGATTTGACTTAAACGCGGAATTTGGAAATTCCATTTTCTACGGATATGCTGATTCTCAAATCTCAACGGATCAATACCAAGGAAACAGCTTCGTTTACAGTTTTAAAAATTGCCTGCTAAAAACAGGGGGTGACAAATCATTTACCGGAAATAGTTCCCCCTACTCCAGTTTTGATAAAGATCCGATGTTTGCCGCGCCAAACAACTTCTGTTTTTCTGTCGACTCTTTATCGCCTGCCAGAAATATCGGGAATATCGACATAGCCAAACTCTACCCCTTCGATATGAACAACATTCCGCGACTCGCCGACGAAGGCCCCGACCTGGGAGCACTGGAGTGGGTTTCATCAAAATAATTATTCATTCAAATCAAATAATTTCTACTTTACTTGTCAATTATCTATTATTTTTTATTGCATTTCTAATAAACTCAATAGATGCAGGAAGAAAAGACTTTATGGAGGGCTACAATGACAGCCGTAATTTCTATGGTAAGGATAAGATTGAATATGATTTCAACCCTGTATTCCCGGAAAAAGTGATGCATCTGTCTGATTTTATCTCCCTTTTCGGATTATTGCTATATATTCTTTCAAAGAATAGAAGAGAAGATGAATTTATTCAGAAGTTGCGTTATGAATCCGCCTTTCTGGTCTTCACTCTTTCGATCTTGATTGTATTGATCATTTATGCCTTCAATAATGATTTCAAGCTAAGTCCTTCTGACTTTCTATCAATGCAAATGATTGCTTACTTAATTGTCCGGTCAATAAAAAAGAAAATTATCCTTTGGGAAGACTATGAAGAACAAAGTTAAATTTCACCGTGTGATGCTCGATAAAACGCAGGAGGAGTTGGCCAATGCCATTGGAGTTTCGCGGCAAACCATTCATGCCATCGAAAAAAATAAGTTTGTCCCTTCGGTGCAAACAGCCATGCGGCTGGCTCAATTTTTCAACCTTACCGTAGAAGAACTATTTGAACTGGAAGATAAATGCCCTTAACGTTTCTTACCAAACTCTTGTCTTTATAAACAAAAACCGTCTCTGCGTACAGAAACGGTTTAATATAATAGTGTAAGTTTTCTACCCGATTTAACTCGGCAAGAACCCTTACGGAAAAGCACCAACAAGAGTTGGC
>JBKDZK010000031.1:0-3737 GCA_047971205.1 Draconibacterium sp. | reverse complement strand
ACATCTAACAGGAAATCGGAGAATATTGTGGTTAACAATTGCATCCTGAGCAGCCATTGCAATGCAATTAAGTGTGGAACAGAATCATCGGGGGGGTTTAAAAATATCGTAATTTCCAATTGTATTATCCGTCCTTCGGAGCAACGGACAACCATTTACGGCTTTCCCGATGGTATAAGCGGGATAACATTGGGGATGGTTGATGGTGGTGTTCTTGACGGCATTAATATCAACAACATAATAATTGATGGTCCGCGGGTGCCGTTATTCCTGCGCCTTGGTAACCGGGCCCGGCCTTACCGGGCAGATCAGGGGGAAATCCCTGTAGGTTCATATAAGAATGTAAATATAAGTAATATTACAGCCAGGGGTGCTGACACAACCGGGTGTTCGATTTCGGGTATTCCGGGGCATCCTGTCGAAAATATTTCGCTTTCAAATATTCGCATTTCATTTAAAGGAGGCAGGAGGGACAAAAACTATTCAATGTTGGTTCCCGAATTAGAAACCCATTATCCTGAAAGCACCATGTTTGGTAGTTTGCCAGCTTCGGCATTTTATATCCGTCATGCAAAAAACATAGATTTAGACCAGATCCATTTGTATTATGATAATCCGGACACAAGAGCTGCACTCGTTTGCGATGATGTGGAGAACCTTAGGCTTCAGCGCACTTCTGTATGTTCCAACAGCCAGCCTGATTACCTGTTTCGGTTGATCAACTGTACCAATGCAACCGTTTCGGAATGTGCCAATAATTCCGTAATGGATGCTTTGGTAAGGCTGGATGGAGCCGGTTCTGAGGGAGTTAGAGTGTATAATAATCACGGAAAATTTGCATCTGAAATGGCACTGGGCGAAGATGTTGATAAAAATGCCGTGCAAGGAAAAGAAAAATAGAAACTTCAACGAAATGAAAAAAATCAGTTCATTTTTATTATGGATAATTTGTCCGTTCATCTTATTTGGACAGGAAGTTCATATCGTTCCCAAACCAACCAGGGTAATTTTTGAACAGGGAGAATTCAAAATAAATAAAAGGCTGGGCTATCAAATTTTTGGAATAACCCCCGGCTTAATAGACTTGAGTATTGAGCAACTGCAAGCAGAGTTTCAGAATAATTTTGCTGCCATTTTATCGGAAAGCAAGCAGGCAGAAATATTAATCGGAATTCCGGGTAAGAATGAGCGGTTCAAACAGCTATGTGAAAAGAACCAATTGCTAAAAGATGGAGATATTGGAGAACAAGGCTATGAACTAAAAATAAGCCGCAATCAAATCTTACTTGCCGCAGAAACAGCACAAGGGTTGTTTTATGGTGTGCAAAGTTTAAAACAATTGATTCGCGGATCCGAAAAGAGTGAGCTCCCGTGTTTAACTATTCATGATGCCCCGGCCTTTAAATTCCGTGCTGTAATGGATGATATAAGCAGGGGCCCTGTTCCTTCAACAGCGTTTCTGAAATATCAAATCCGAAGGGCATCCGAGCTAAAACTCAACCTGCTTAGCTACTATATCGAGCATATGGTAAAAACAAAATCATATCCTGAGTTCGCCCCTGCAAAGGGTGCCATAAGTATAGAAGAGTGGAACGAGCTTTCAAAATATGCTGCAAAATGTCACATTCAACTTATTGGGGCTTTTCAGTCATTAGGTCATTTTGAAAAAATACTGTCGCATCCCAAATTTCAACACCTTGGCGCTACAAACCGCTTGTTGAACCCGGGAACTCCTGAAAGTTTTCAGTTTTTGGAAAATATTTATAGTGAAATGGCACCTGCTTTCAGCTCTCCGTTTTTTAATGTAAACTGCGATGAAACCTGGGACCTGGGAAGGGGCAAAACCAAAATGCTGGCAGACAGTATTGGTATAGCCAGGCTCTATTCAAATCATATTAACGGCATATCTAAAATTCTGTCAAGCCAGGGTAAAACGATGATGATGTGGGGAGATATTGCTTTAGCTCATCCTGAAATATTTAAGCTTATCCCCAAAGAAACCATTTTGCTTTCCTGGGAGTATGGAGATAAAGACTTCTTTGCAGATTTTATAGATCCGATGGTGGAAAATGGTTTTGATTTTATGGTTTGTCCGGGAGTGGTAAACTCAAATCGGCTGTACCCATATCTTCATCAGTCGGTTAACAATATACGCAAGTTTGTTGCAGAAGGGTATAAAAAAGGCGCTATCGGAGTATTAAATACAGTGTGGGACGATGGTGGAAGGCACAGCTTCAACCGTGACTGGTATGGTGTGGCTTATGGTGCCGACCAAAGTTGGAATCCGGGGAACCGACCGATAACTGATTACAACACATGTTTTTCCAGAGGGATTTATGGTGACCATTCTGAAACATTGCCCAAAGCAATCAATAAATTAATGGAACTAAATGAAATGGAGGCAACACAGGAAATGAACAATCAGATTTTCTGGAGTACCCTGATCCCGGAAAGAGGTGAAGAAATTACCTTTAATATGGCAGAATGGCAAGCCGTGCTCGATATCTCAAATCAAGCCGACAGTATTATTCAGAGTGCCTCGCTGAAAAATTATGCCGATGAATTACAATACACCCGTTTTGTTATTAATCAGTATAAATATCTGGCTGAAGGACGAATGCAACTGCTGGCGGCTGCAGGCAAATACAAAAAAGCTTGTATCATTCAGTTCGAAAATCCGAAAGAAACCGAAAAGTTGCTGGAGGAAGTTACGTCTATTCTCAGCACTTGTCAGATGCAGTTTCTGTCACTGAGAGATACCCTCAAAAGATTGTGGAAATCGGAAAATCGGGACTATTGGCTTACCTATGCCCTGGATCCGTACAATGAGGTTTTAAGTGATTATTCAGATTTGCAGAAATCTGTTACTAACGCTTTTACCTTATTCAAACAACAGGAGTCATTGCCATTCCCCAAAGATATACGGCTCGATATAAGCGAACAGGAAGGGAGTTATTTTCAGTATTGGCTGTTATGCGGACCTTTCCCCATCGAAAATGAAACAGGACCGTTACCCGATTTCCTTGAACCCATGGGAGGGGAAGCTCATGCTAAACCCATCCCCGGATTTAGCTTTAATGCAAAGAACGGGAATGAGTATTCATGGATAAAATACGCTTCGCCCATCAATGACCAGATAAATTTTAAAACCATTTATGAAGATAACACAGAGGTGCTGGCTTACGCCTATTGCACCATCGAAAGTGAAGAGTCAAAGGAAGTAACGGCGACATTTGGGAGCAACGATGGCATTGAAATTTTCTGCAACGGGGAGAAAGTTTTTTCTATCCGCGAAAAAAGAAGTGTCATTCCGGATGAAAACAGTTGCAGGCTTCCGCTTCATCCCGGGAAAAACCATATCCTGTTAAAAGTTGATAACTGGCAGGCTGGCTGGGGTTTTTCATTCCGGTTAGCTGAACAGAAAGTTCGGAATCATAAACACAAGTACCGAATCATTAATACCGAAAAATAAATTCAAACTAAAAATAAATTGTATGAAACGAAGAAGTTTGTATCTCATTTTATGTTTGGTGTTTTTTATGCCTAGTGCTTTTTCACAAGAAGCAGCATTAAGCGCCGAACAGGTATCTGAAGCAATAAATTCAGGAGCGAAGTACGCTTCAACGGTTATTCTCGACCATGAGTTTAAATCGCGATGCGATTACAACCTGACTGAAGGGAAATGGTATGATTACGAAATACCCTGGCACACTGGACAAATTATTTACGCATTAATA
>JBKDZK010000030.1:0-1838 GCA_047971205.1 Draconibacterium sp. | reverse complement strand
TTCATTAACGCCCTCCAAAAATCCCTACATGTTGGGATATTATTTTGAATCGTTCAAAATAATTTTGCCCCCGAATAAATCACTCTATTGTAATGAAAAGAAATACAAAGACTATTTTAATCTAATGTAGCAAAAGTTTCCAATACCGCAGAGTACAACGATTTTACCGGTGCTGATCTGGGAAGCCAAATGCTGGGCTGGTACCTCGAAGCCGGTTACGATGTTTTACACGGTGTGCAGAACGGACAACGACTGGTTCCGTTTGTACGTTACGAGCGTTACAACACACATGCGAAAACAGCCGGAAGTCTGGCTGAAAATAAGTCTTTCGACCGTACCGATGTTACCATTGGGGCTATTTTCTGCCAAAACCGGCCGAAAGATGCCAAATCTTTGTGGGAAGATTGATGGGTTTGTAATCTTCTGAAAGATAGTTTTTTAAACGGAAGGGTGCACTGCCGCGCCCAAGTTGTTTGACTTCTTGCATAGAGATATTATGTGAAATCTCATAATTTCTGTTAATTTCAACGCCCTTTAACAGTCATTTTATGAGTACATTGCTCCGTATTGGAATCATTGTGGTGCTTTTCGCTTTTGTCGCCTATTCTTTAGGTATTTACCGGGAACATCGCCAACGACTTCTCACAAAATACATCTTGTTTTTTATCACTCTTGGTGTCGTTCTCGACATTACCGCAACCGTTTATATGATCCTCGGATCATCAGAAGGGGCTTTTACGCTCCACGGAATTCTGGGTTACCTGGCTTTGGCGGGTATGTTCACCGATGCGGTTTTACTGTGGCGGATATGCCTGAAAGAAGGCCTGTACAACCGCATTCCAAAGAAGATTCATCTTTATTCGCGTTATGCTTATTTGTGGTGGGTAGTTGCCTTTATTACCGGTGGTTTGCTGGTGATGCTGGGATAGTTACCGCTGCACGTGCTCAATTGCCGGGTTATTTTCCAATCCCTGTTCTTTCGGGAAAGTACTTTCAGGGTACATGAAATTTTTGGTGGAGTTGTCCTTCAATACTGCTGCGTTGTGTTAAAGCCGAACGGGATCTTCCCTTTTCAATCGTAGAAGAAGCCAAATCCTGTAAAAAATGGTCTTCCTAATTTTTCTGTCAGTGAAGTCTTTAGGGAAGGGGTGTTCGGAAAGTTTCTGTATAACTCCGGTTTCTGCGATAACGATTCACCCCACCTGATTTTCGAATTGATCTTACCTTAGCCTCAGCCTTTCATCTACTCCGGAATGTAAATGATCTCTCCGTTTTCGAGCTGGTAAGCCACTCCCACGCGTTTTCCTTTGTTGCCGGCGGAAGTATTTTCGTCGGAGGCTTTGTACGATTCTATTTTCTCTCCTTTTTTGGTAATAATTTCCATTTGTTCAGTGCCCGGATAAAGAAGATGAGCAACAATAAAACTACCGGTACCATTAGCCCGGTGGAAATCCAGTAAAGTATTTTGGTGATTTGTTCCATGCTTGTTTTCCGGTTCCAGTTTCCTTCTTTCTTTCCATGTTCATTTTGGTCGCTTTTATCATTTTGCAAGGGTTTGTTTACGTATCCAAAGTAGCAGGCGGTGTTTCAACAGCCCGATTCCAACAAATCCGGCAATCAGCAGAAGCATCATCAGCAAATCGCCGAGTGGGAGAATGGGAGCATCTGATGGCTGTGCTACCGGCAGTTTCATGTATTGGATGGAAAGGATAATGCTGCCGAGTAGCTGCAAAATGTGCAGGATGAATTTTAACTCCGCCCGCAGTTCAAACTCGGGTACAATTTTCTTTGCAGTATAACGAAGGAGCAGTATTCCCAGGGGAAAGGCTACGGCCAAC
>JBKDZK010000029.1:0-2799 GCA_047971205.1 Draconibacterium sp. | reverse complement strand
CAGGAAGAATACTATGTGCCTCAACTTTTTCATTTCTTATATTAGCGATTAGCTGTGAGCCACTAGCTTGTTTATATTTTATTTAATGGTTGTCTTTCTATTATTATTTTTTGCGGCTTCGCGGCTTTGCGTGAAAATTCTCTCGCAAAGACGCCAAGGCGCTAAGGTTTTGAACCACATTAGACACATAGGGCACGACAGATTGGTTATATCCTTCGACTACCATGCCTGACGGCAGGCAGGCGCTCAGGATGACAGACTGCCTACTGCTATTTGCCAATTGTTCGTTCATTTTTAATACTGTTAATCGTTATTTAGTTTTTTCTTTTGTTGCAAATATGTATTGTCGTTCAATTTCTTTATTGCCTTTATAAAATCCTTTTCATTCAGTACCTCCAACTGGTAGCGGGCAATTTCCTTTAATTTCTGAAAGCGATCTGATTTATCCAGGTTTTCTTTTATCATCTGAGCATTCAGTGTTTCCAGATTGGATAAAATAGCCAGTTCATTAATACTTGCCACATCTCGAATGTTCATCGAACCTTTTACCAACTCAGGGTTCGCATCGCGCCAATCTTTTGCCGTACAGTTAAATAATGCAACATTTAATAAATCGGCTTCTTCGGCATAGGCTATCCACTCCTTGTCCTTCTCATAATTTTTGCCCGGAAGAATAAAATTTTTAACCGCATCGGTATGAATATGATAGTTTGTCTTGCTAAGTATTCGCTTTACATTCCATTCCAGGTTGTACTGATTGGTCTCTATTTCTTTGAGTCGCTGGTACTCTGTAATTAAGTAGAGTTTAAATGTAGGACTAAGCCACGAAGCAAATTCAAAAGCGATGTCTTTATGAGCATAAGTACCGCCGTATCTTCCTGCTTTTGAAATGATGCCCACCGAATGGGTCGCCTGTATCCATTTTTTTGGGGTAAGGGTAAAGCTGTTCGATCCCGACTCGTTTCTAAACCCATCGAATTCGATGGAATTAAAATCCGGGTTATTCAACAGCTCCCATAAGCCGAGAAACTCAATGGTACTCCGGGTACGCATCCAGTTCTGAATAATGTAATCGCTTCTTTCAGGATCACGGAACTTTGCCATATCGCTTAACGAAATGTATTCTTTTTCATTTTGCCTGAAAAGAACGATTTCCAACTCATTTACATGCAGTCTTGTTTTATTCATTATTCGTTTATCAAATTGTTTTCTTGAACCACATTAGGTACATAGGGCCCAGTAGATGGTTTCTTCTCTCGCAAAGGCACCAAGGTTATTCATTGTTAAGTTGTTAAAATGAACACAAAGACTCGAAGACACTAAGTTTTTTTTCAGCTGCGAGCCACAAGCCACAAGTATTATATTTTTACTATTCACATTCATTGTTAAACGGTTAAATTCCCACACTGTCAACTGAGACTGAATACTGCCAACTTTCCTCATCCTTTTGCCTTGTTTAAATTTACAATTTAACTTTTCCATACACTAATCATTCTCTTTTAAGTAGATCGGTTGTTTTGCCGGTTTCGGATAGATCAGAATACCGGTTCCGGGCCGTTCTTTTTCGGTAAACTCGTAAGCCTTACATCTGTCTTCCACTTTAATCACCCAGAATTTTGTTTCGCCTACCGGCAGCGGTTGGGTAATCGGAATTGTAATCTCCGGATCTACTTCTGCCCCGTTCAGGTTGACAACGCTGGGTGTTAATTCGTCGCCTATTACATACTGAACTTCATACGGGCCGATGCCGGTAAAACGGATGTACACATTGGTTGGCTCGCCAATACATACCGAATCGGCAGATAGCTCCATCCTAAGCACTGACTCAAGGACCTCCATCACATACACCTCGATGTTGTCGGTGCAACTTACTTCGTCCCACACATGAATACTCACATAGTATTTCCCGGGAGCCAGGCCTGTTACCTTTACGGTACGCCCGGCGTACATCGAACCTACAAAACTTGTGGCTCGATCGAGCGCCAGTGTTTCATCGAGCAGCTCAACAGGTTGCTCCGAAGCCGGAAATACATCCCAGATAAAATGCGAATCATCAATAGCGGGCCGGCTGGTAACGCTAAAGGTCATGGTATCGCACTGTTCAATAACGATCTGGGCCGAAGCATTTGCCACGGTCAGCAGTACCAGGAAGAATCCCAGGATGGCTGTTGTGATGTTATGTGCGATTTTTTTAGTCATTTCTTTAGCTACAAGTTATGAGCTACGAGCTGCCAGCTTGTTTTGTGTTTATTTTTTATTTCGTTGAACCACAATAGGTACATAGGGCACAGAGGATCGTTTTTTCTCTCGCAAAGGCGCTAAGTCGCTAAGATTATTCATTGTTAAACTGTCAAATTGCAAAATTGACCAACTGCTAACTTTCTTCATACTTCTGCCATCCTAAATCGGTCATCATCATTCGTTCATCAAATTTTAGTTGAACCACATTAGACACATAGGGCACTACAGATAATTTTTGTTTACCGGTTTGCCTACTGCTATTTGCCAATTGCAGATTCATTTTATCCTGAACCACAGCAGGCACTTAGAGCACAGCAGGTAGTTTGAAACTAACATCCTTCGACTCCCATACCTAACGGCAGGCAGGCGCTCAGGATGACACGCTGAACTTTAAACTTAGTTTTCCTCCTGCAGGTCCCGATCCACCCGGGATGCGTTGCTTGCGGAAAGCCAAGGATTGAGTTTATCTCTCCGTGCTCTCTGTGTCTTCTCAGTAGTCCTTTGTGGTTTCCGTCGGCTGACGGATCATTTTTTACCACAGAGGGCACAGAGTTTACA
>JBKDZK010000028.1:0-7589 GCA_047971205.1 Draconibacterium sp. | reverse complement strand
GGCAAAGAAAAACACAAGGTTCAAACTGCAGAGTTAAACTAATTTGGCCGCATTTGACCCATTTTTGCCCACAAACCGGAGTATCGCCGGCCCAAAAAATTCAAATTAGATTTTTAAGTATTTATTAATAAGTGATATCAGAACCTGATCAGCGTAATGCCTACCGTAAAGGGTGTGAGTTCGGGGCCTTTTTCGTCGCGGAACAACGGAACCAGGTCGTAGGTGGCGAAAAAGTTAACGCTACGGTAGCCGGTTCGCACCATCAGTCCGTAGCGAAAGTCGCGCAGCGAAAAATGATCCACCACTTTCAGCTTTTCCTTTTGGTCGATTTTATATTTTACTTTGGTGTGGCTGTTTAGCTTTACTTCTCCGTAAGCTCCCGCCGAAAAATAGATCCGGTTGTCGTAATGGTTTACCGGAACCTGAAATTCCAGAAGCACCGGAACCATGAACGAGATCAGAGCGAGCTTTGATTTCTGATTATCGTAAGCCACCAGTGTTTCGGGCTGAATAACACTGTTTTCATCACGTGCAATGGTTGTATTGTCATTTAGCCGATAGCTTTGAAGATGAAGCCCGAGCCCGGTAACCAGCCCGATTTTATTTCGGTTGCGTTGCAGTCCGATGCTTTGTTGCAGTACATTGAAATAGGCAGAATTGGAGCGAAGCTCGTCGATCTCCATAAATTCGCTGGCATACCCGGAGTAGTCAGGATTGAGAAGCATGTTCAACCCAAAATCAACACCCGCCCAATGTCCCGAAAAATCGTCTTGCCAGAAGTTAAAACCGTTTTTGGTGATCTGGCGTATGTGGATTCGTTTTAAGGCTTTGTCCGGGTTTACTGCCGATTCGGGTATTGAGTCCCGGTTTTGGGCAAAAACACACGTGGCTGAAACCAAAAACAGAAAAAAGAGGACAAGAATCCGGGGGATGTTTAAGCTTGTTTTCGAAGGCATATTCCTATTCATACACGTATTTTTTGAATGAAATCGGTTCAGCAAATTTAATGGAATCGATGCAATAAGCAGACGGAATAAAGCGTAATTTTGAAAATGAAAGGGCCTGGTGACGCAACTAATTCATCTTTAACTTCATACTGAAAGTTAAATTTGCAGTATAGAGCGGCATAAATCGCTGAAATACAAATAAAAGAAATACCTTTGCGCCCACTTTTTAAAAATAAGATAATGAGTTTATTTGAATCAATGGGTTTACGGTCTGAAATTCTGAGTGCTATTCAGGAGCTGGGATTTGTAGAGCCCACGCCGATACAGGAAAAAGCAGTTCCGTTTTTACTGGAAAGCGACCAAGACATGGTGGCATTGGCACAAACAGGAACCGGGAAAACAGCTGCTTTTGGATTGCCCATTATTCAGCAAATAGACACAAGCATAAAAGCGCCGCAGGCTTTGATTTTGAGCCCTACGCGCGAGTTGGCGATGCAGATTGCCAATGATCTGAGCAATTTCTCGAAAAACCTCCCAAAAATCAACATCGCCGTTTTGTACGGAGGGGCTGACATTAGGAAGCAAATCACTGCATTGGAAAAAGGTGCGCAGGTGGTTGTTGGTACGCCGGGGAGAACACTCGATTTGATCAAACGCGGTAAACTGCGCGTAAACGAAATACAGTGGCTGGTTTTGGACGAGGCCGACGAGATGCTTTCTATGGGTTTTAAAGACGACCTGGATGGAATTCTGAAAGATACTCCGGCAGAGAAACAAACGCTTTTGTTCTCAGCAACCATGCCGGCGGAGATTGTATCGATTGCCAGCACCTATATGTCCGATCCGTATGAAATTTCGGTAGGAAAGAAAAATACGGGCTCTGAAAACGTTGAGCACCATTATTACCTGGTTCACGCCAAAGACCGTTATCTTGCGTTGAAACGAGTGGCTGACATCAATCCGAATATTTACAGCATTATTTTCTGTCGTACGCGTATGGAAACCAAAGAGGTGGCCGATAAGCTGATGCAGGACGGATACAATGCCGATGCGCTTCACGGCGATCTTTCGCAGGCGCAGCGCGACCATGTGATGGCCCGTTTTCGCGGAAAACATTTACAGATGCTGGTAGCTACCGACGTTGCTGCCCGTGGTTTGGACGTGAACGATCTGACGCATGTTATTAACTACAATCTTCCCGACGACCCCGAGGTGTACATTCACCGAAGCGGGAGAACCGGAAGGGCCGGTAAAAAAGGTATCTCGATTACCCTGATTCACTTGCGTGAAAAGGGAAAACTGAGAGACGTGGAGCGCAAAATAGGGAAGAAATTTGTAAAAGTGGATGTTCCGCAGGGTAAAGAAATTTGCGAAAAACAGCTCTTTAACCTGATCGACAAGGTAGAAAAGGTGGAAGTAAACGACGAGCAGATTGCTCCTTTCATGCCGGTTATCTACAAAAAACTTTCCTGGCTCGACCGTGAAGACCTGATCAAACATTTTGTTTCGGTAGAGTTCAACCGTTTTCTTACGTATTACGAAGGTGCCCAAGACATCAATGTAGATGAGAACGGGTACGATGATCGGAGAGATAGGCGGAACGATCGGAAAGACCGTAAGGATCGTCAAAATAGCATCCGCCCCGAGAGAGGTGGAAAAGGCCGCCGCGGCGACTATCAGTACTCGCGTTTCTTCTTTAGTTTGGGTAAGAAAAACGGAGTTAGCAAGCGTTCGATCATTGATATGATCAACCAGCAAATGCCTGGCAAAAGCGTGGAAATTGGCAGTATTGAGGTCTTGAAAGGATTTTCATTTTTTGAAGTCGACAACCGTTTCGAGAAGGACACAATAAAAGCCTTTAAAAATGCACGTTTTAGAGGCCAAAAAGTGAATATTGAAATCGCGAACCACAAGAAATAGAATACAGCGATATATAATATAAAGACTGTCGGATTCCGGCAGCCTTTTTTGTTTTACATTTTCGAGATTATGTATGGCCTGATCCTGTTTCAGGTCTAATCAAATCACCAATCAATGGGTTTGGGGAGAGCCAATAAAAAAGGAGCCTTTTGAGCTCCCGTTTTGTTGTGTTTTTCAGTGTGAAAATTCACTTTTCTATACCAGTTTGGCATCCAGCTCAATGGTGGCTGTACCTCCGGCATAAAGTCTTGAGATCGGGCATTTGGCTTTGGCTGAAGCAGCCAGCTCCTCGAATTTGTCCTGAGCCAGACCTTCACATTTTACTACGCAATCCAGTTTAATGTTAGTGATTGCGGGACCACCGTCCAATTCGCCCAGTGTTACCGAAGCTTCCGTTTCAATGCTTTCCGGAGTCAGGCCTTCTCCACTGATCAATGCCGAAAGAAACATCGAGTAACAGCCAGAGTGTGCTGCTCCCACCAGTTCTTCCGGATTAGTGCCTTTGCCGTTTTCAAAACGGGACGCGAACGTGAAAGGACCGCTGTAACCGGTTATATCCATTTTACCTGCACCTTGTTTCAGGGTGCCATTCCATACTGATTTTACTTTTCTTACTGTCATGACTTGTTATTTTTATTTTGGTTTTTGACGTGTATGCCGTGCTTTTTGGCAACAAACAAATTTAGTCTTTCAAATAGCGCAAGTCAAATCGATTTTTTTTAACCAGAATAGAGTTCAGCTATCTTGTGCCGGGTAAGTATTTGACAGCTAGATTTGTTTTGACGAATGCCGCCTGATCCACGCTTTCCCGCTTAAGAGATTTTAAGATTCGGTTTAACTATTTAATGGCTTCCGGCATTGTGTGTCCTGTGAATATCGCTATATTTAACAGTTTTTTTAACAGTTTTAGTATTTAAAACCTATCCGATTAAAACTACATTTATCATGAAAGAGAAAGAAAACAGTGGAATGGTTTCGAGAAGAGCCTTCCTTGGTACTACAGCGGTGGCTGCCGCCGGATTTACGATTGTTCCGCGTCACGCTGTGGCCGGATTGGGGCATAAAGCTCCCAGCGACAAACTGAACATTGTCGGAGTTGGTGTCGGCGGTATGGGCTTCGCTAACTTAAAAAATCTTAAGTCAGAGAACATCATTGGGCTTTGTGATGTGGACTGGAAATACACTGCCGGAAATGGCGTGTTTGATGCTTTCCCAAAAGCCAAAAAGTACAAAGACTGGCGTGTAATGTACGACGAGTTAGGTAAAGATATCGACGGTGTAATGGTAGCTACTGCTGACCATACGCATGCTATCATTGCTGCTCATGCCATTACAATGGGTAAACACGTATACGTTCAGAAGCCTTTGACTCACACCGTTTACGAATCGCGTTTGTTGACCAAATTAGCGGATAAGTACAACGTAGCTACTTCAATGGGTAACCAGGGATCTTCAGGCGAAGGCGTAAACGTTACCTGCGAGTGGCTGGCAAATGGTGAAATTGGTGATGTTACAAAAGTGGAAGCATTTACCGACCGCCCGATTTGGCCGCAAGGTTTGAACACTCCGGAAAGAGGAGATTGGGTGCCGGATACACTTGACTGGGACTTGTTTACAGGACCTGCCAAAATGAGGCCTTACAACCAGGTTTACCATCCTTGGAACTGGCGTGGCTGGTGGGATTACGGTACAGGTGCACTGGGTGACATGGCTTGCCATATTCTGCACCCCGTATTTGTTGGTCTGAATTTGGGCTATCCAATTCATGCACAAGGTAACTCAAGTTTGTTACTGAACGACTGTGCTCCTGTTTCTCAATCGGTGAAACTTACTTTCCCTGAAAGAAAAACAGCGAAAAAAGCGAAGGTGAAACTTCCGCAAGTAGATGTTTACTGGTACGACGGTGGTATTAAACCGATGTTGCCGGAAGCATGGCCAGATGGAAAAAATCCAAATAACTCGGGTGGCGGTGTATTGTTCCACGGAACAAAAGATACACTGGTATGCGGATGTTACGGTAAAGATCCATGGTTGCTTTCAGGTCGTACACCAGACGCTCCGAAATTCCGTCGCCGTGTAGAAACCAGCCACGAAATGGATTGGGTACGCGCTTGTAAAGAAAGCCCTGAAAACCGTGTGAAAACCGCTTCTGATTTCAGCGAAGCAGGTCCTTTCAACGAAATGGTTGTGATGGGTGTTCTTGCAGTTCGTCTGCAGTCGTTAAACAAAGTGTTGGATTGGGACGGTGAGAAAATGGAATTCACCAACCTGACTGATGACGAAAAAATTAAGACTGTAGTAAAAGACGGATTTAAGATTCACGATGGTCACCCGACTTTTGACAAGTCGTGGACTGATCCGGTTTCTGCAAAAGAGTTTGCTGCCGAACTTATTAAGCACACATATCGTAAGCCTTGGAGCTTGCCTGATATGCCAGCATAATAAAAGTAATATCGATAGAAAAGGGTGTCAGAAAAAGACGCCCTTTTCTTGTTTTAAAAAGATAAAAATTACTTGCGTAATTTCGGGTAAAGTTGTAAACTTGCACTCCGAAAATCATTCGTAAGAAAAGATTTTCATTCAGGGCCTATAGCTCAGTTGGTTAGAGCACCTGACTCATAATCAGGGGGTCGCAGGATCATGCCCTGCTGGGCCCACCACCAATAATAAAGGCACTTTCAGCAATGAGGATGCCTTTTGTTTTTCAGGGCAGGTACAACATAGGTACAACAAAATCACCCAATAAAAACCACCAAAAGTTACCAGATATATAGAGACATTATATGTTCTTCAACATTTCGAAAGCCAAATACAGCCAAATAAGCTCAAAGCATACGCCATCACGGTTTCCCGTTTGATTGCATGTCGCAGATTCTTTACTTTTAATCCACTAATTGTCAATGCTAATGAAAGAATAAAATAGTGTTGGTGTTTAATGGAATCTGTAACCAGAACGGCTAACATGGAAACAATAATCAAAATATCAGGACTGCTTATTTTTCGATTCAATCGGAAACTCCGGTGGCTCTTTAATATCCGAATATTACGCAATCACAACACAACCATCCTTTTTATCCTGTTGGCTTGTTTTACAATCCTGCTATTTGGCTTCTGGGGCATGGGATTTTCAGTCAACCATATTATCCTCTATTCAGTCATTAGCATAACAGCATTGTTTTTGATTTTACTAATTATCGGCTCGCTGAATGAGGCACGAAGATTATCAAAAGAAGCACCTTGCAATTGTTTCCAGTTTACCAGAAATAATATGAACGGGATCGATCTGTCGGACCTGGGCTTTTCAGAACAGGATCGCCCAAAAATAAACCTGGTATTAAACGGACTTGAAACAAAAAGCAAAATCGATTTTAAGCTGGTATCAGACAATCGGTCTTCAGCTGATTACAAAAAGCTATTTCGCATTCTCCACATCCTGATCGTGGGAGGAATCAGAAATTTCAAAAAGGAGCGTAAAGAGCAACTCTTTAAATTCATTGAATCAACTTTCACATTAAACAGTTCTGAGGTTAACAGGGCGAGTTTGAACTCGCGGTTTTCAGAGTTTGTGAACGAAAGTGAAAAGGAATTTTCTGAAAATCTATTAGCCTTTCAAAGAATTCTTCTTAGATAGACAGTATTTTTCCCGTAATTAGCCTGTAACCCAAATTACCATCTTGATATACTGCTATATACAGTTTCATATTTGCTGATGAGAATTTCACGCATCAAGCGTCATTAACCATTAAAAAATATGTCACGTATGGAAAATCAAGCATTTCTTTCAAAACAGGTTCTGAGTGAGCTGAAACAGATTAAAACCCTCCTCGCAGAGAACAAAACCGTTTTTAATGTTGAAGAGCTGGCCCAGTACACCGGACTGTCAAAAAGCAAAATTTACAAGCTGCTCAGTAAGAAACTGATTCCTACCGGAACCAATGCCAACATCAGGCAAAAGTTCTTTTATAAAAAGGACATTGACTTCTGGCTGATGGGGATCTCCAGAGAAGAAAGGGAAATGGAAGAGGAGTTCAACAAAATGCTATCAGAAAACAGGAAAAGATAAGATATGGGATTTTCTAAAATGCAATGTGATAAAGCCCGAGAAATTCCGATAACAGAATTTCTTAAGAGATCAGGATTTTCTGCGGTAAAAGAGAATCAGAACTCGGCCTGGTACCTTAGCCCAATCCGGAACGAAACGGAAGCCTCATTTAAGGTTTCCAAAGTTCTTAACCGCTGGTACGATCATGGGGTGGGTAAAGGAGGCAATATTATCGACCTGGTAATTGAAATGAACAACGGTTGCAGTGTCAGTGAAGCACTGTCTATCCTGGATAAAAACATTCCATCTTTTTCTTTTCAACAGCAAGAGAATTTTGCTGAGTTAAAGCCCGAGCCGAAAATCCGGATCGATAAGGTCCTCCCCGTCCGGCACCCGGCTTTGGTCAGGTATCTGACCCGCAGAAACATTAATGTAGAAACAGCTGCCAGGTATGCAAAAGAAATCCATTATTCATTAAATGAGAAAAGATACTTTGCCATAGGCCTGGAGAATATTTCAGGAGGTTGGGAACTCCGAAATCCGTATTACAAGAACGCATCTGCCCCAAAAGATTATTCTTTCTTTTCAAGATCAAAAAAGCTATTGAGTATTACTGAAGGAATGTTTGATTTTTTCAGTCTTCTAACGCTTTATCCAGGCTTACCACACAAATCCGATTT
>JBKDZK010000027.1:0-6066 GCA_047971205.1 Draconibacterium sp. | reverse complement strand
TCATTATTTTTACCAAGTGCCCCGATGAGGTAACCCCCATTATGCGGCGTATTCTTCAGAACGATGTGGGCTTGTTGCCCTACCAAAGCCTGTTTTTTACCAAGCTTGAATACGGGAAACTGACCCCGGTATTTGATGGCCCGCAACTTGGCAAATCGTTTTCGGAAGAGCGAAAATATGCCCTGCTGGTGGTTACGGGTATTGCAGCTCCGCAACCGCTGTTGAAATATCTGGAGCGTTTCTCGGGGCAGGTGAAAAGCCTGGCGTTTAGCGATCATCATCATTATGCGCGCGACGATATCCACCAAATTGAAAGCACATTTGCATCGATGGGTGCAGAAAAAAAGATAATTGTCACAACCGAAAAGGATGCCATGCGTTTGAAAGATAGCGCCCACCTGAGTGAAGAGGTGAAGGCGGCGTGGTACTACCTTCCGGTAAAAGTGAGTTTTCTGGAAGAAGAAAAAAAGTCGTTTAACAAGAAGATTTTAAATTATGTTGGAGAAAATAAAAGCCACCGCGAGCTTTATAAAAGAAAGAATTCAGGCCAGTCCTGAAGTAGGAATTATCCTGGGAACCGGTTTGGGTGGACTCGTAAAAGAGATCGAGATCATCGATTCCATTCCGTACAACGAAATTCCTGATTTCCCGGTTTCAACGGTTGACGGGCATGCCGGCCGCCTGATTTACGGTAAGCTGGGCGACCGCGAAGTGCTGGCCATGCAGGGCCGCTTTCACTATTACGAAGGCTACGACATGAAGGAAGTAACCTTTCCGGTGCGGGTGCTGAAATACGTGGGAATTACCCACCTGTTTGTTTCCAATGCCAGCGGTGGTTTGAATCCCGACTGGAAAGTAGGAGAGATCGTGGTGATCAACGACCACATCAACCATTTCCCGGAGCATCCGTTGCGCGGGAAAAACCTGGCCGAACTGGGGCCGCGTTTTCCCGACATGAGCAAATGCTACAACAAACGCCTGCGCAACCGTGCAAAACTGATTGCGGCTGAGCACAACATCGATATAAAGGAAGGTGTGTATGTGGGAGTGTCAGGGCCTACTTTTGAAACGCCTGCCGAGTACCGGATGTTCCGTATTCTGGGGGCCGATATCGTGGGAATGTCAACCGTTCCTGAAGTAATTGTGGCGGTGCACATGGGCTTGAAAGTGTTTGGTATTTCCATCGTCACCGACAGTGGCGTTCCCGGCGAAATTGTGGAAATTTCGCACGAAGAAGTACAGGAAGTGGCCATGAAAGCTGAGCCTAAAATGACCCTGATCATGCGCGAGCTGATTAAGAGTTTGTAGTTCAAAGTTCAGGGTTCAAAGTTTAAAGTTCAAAGTTATCGGGAGGAAGATGGGGGAAGGATAACGGTTTAAAAATACATCAGCATGAAGAATAAAATCGGCCTTATTTTTTTCGTTTTATGGATTGGAATGAGTTGCTCCGCCCCAAAATCAAGCGAGGTGGAGCTTGTGATCGATTCGAAATCGGAACTGGGTGAAGGAGCGATCTGGAATTACCGGACCGGCGAGCTGATGTGGGTGAACATAAAAGGAAAGATCCTGAATTTTTACAACCCGGTTTCGGGTTTAAACAAGGAGATGCTGACCGGACAAATGGTGGGCACGGTGGTTCCCGCCGAATCGGGGCAGGTGCTGGTGGCTTTGCAGAACGGCATTTACAGCCTCGACCCAGAAACAGGCACTAAAAAGCTGCTGGCAGATCCCGAAGCCGACAAACCCGATAACCGCTTTAACGACGGGAAATGCGATCCGGCAGGCCGCTTGTGGGCCGGGACAATGAGCCTGGTGGGAGCGAAGCAGGCAGGGGCGCTGTATCGTTTTGATCCCGATACTTCGGTTCATAAAATGGTGGACGGCGTGGGAACTTCGAACGGCATTGTGTGGTCGGCCGACAAAACAAAAATGTATTACATTGATACGCCCACGCGGCAAGTGATGGGCTACGATTACGACAATGAAACGGGAGCCATCAGTCACCCGAAAGTGGCGGTTGAAATTCCCGAAGGTGCAGGATACCCCGACGGAATGACGATTGATGAAGAGGATAACCTGTGGGTGGCTTTGTGGGGCGGTTCGGCGGTGGCTTGTTTCAATCCCGAAAACGGTGAACTGATCCGGAAAGTTGAGGTACCCGCCAAAAATGTTACGTCCTGTGCCTTTGGCGGCAACGACCTGGGGACTTTGTTTATTACTACGGCCCGCGAATCGACCAGCGATGAAGATTTGCAGAAGTTTCCGCTTGCCGGCGGTGTGTTTAAAATCCGTCCCGGGGTAAAAGGAGTAAAGGCTTTTTTCTTTAACGATCTTCCATAAAAACGAACCTGAATGGACCTGCTAATCCTTGCACTGGCGCCGGTTGTAATTGTGGCTGCCTACATTTATTTCCGCGATAAATACGAAAAAGAACCCATCCGTTTGCTGGTTTTTGCCTTGCTGGCGGGGGCGCTCACCGTTATCCCGATTTTGGTGCTTGAGTCTTTTCTGAGCGATTTGGGCGCGGGGCTCTCACATTATCAGTCGGCAGCCTGGAACGCGTTTGCGGTGGCTGCTTTTTCCGAAGAACTGTTTAAATACATTGCACTGTATCTGCTGATCTGGAAAAGTCCCGAGTTTAACGAGAAGTTCGACGGGATTGTTTATGCCACCTATGTTTCGCTGGGTTTTGCCGCGGTGGAAAACATTTTGTACGTAAGCGGCGGAGGCATCGTAACGGGTGTTATGCGTGCGGTAACCGCTGTTCCGGCACACGCCATTTTTGGTATTACCATGGGCTTTTATTTCGGAATGGCCCGTTTTTATCAGAAGGAAAGCCGCAGTCTCAAACAAAAGGCCTTGCTGTTTCCCATCCTCTTGCACGGTATTTACGATTTTATCCTGTTCACCGGGCTGGCCTGGCTGACGGTGGTTTTTGTTGCATTTGTTGTGTTCCTTTACATTTCCGGGTTAAAACGAATGCGCCAACTCTCGCGGATTTCGATCTACAATACCGACTATGCTTTGCTGAACGAAAAACTTTCAAAACCTGAATAAATGGATCTACCTGTTTACGCCGATGTGGTAAAAGCGCACAAAATTGTACAAAAGTATGCGCACCGGACTCCGGTTCTCTCGTCTTCGGGCATCAATAAAATAGTGGGGGCCGAATTGTATTTCAAGTGCGAGAATTTTCAGAAAGTGGGCGCTTTTAAATTCAGGGGAGCCTGCAACGCTGTTTTTTCGCTTTCGGAGGCAGAAGCGGCGCACGGAGTCGGCACCCATTCTTCGGGAAATCATGCGGCAGCGCTGGCACTGGCGGCAAGCATGCGCGGAATTGCGGCGCACATTGTGATGCCTATCAACGCACCCGATATTAAAAAGAAAGCGGTGGCAGGGTACGGAGCCAACATTACTTTTTGCAAACCCACGCAGGAGGCACGCGAGAGTACGCTGGCGGCGATTATTGCCGAAACAGGCGCAACGGAAATTCACCCTTACAATAATTTTAATGTGATTGCAGGGCAGGGAACGGCAGCGAAAGAGCTGATTGAAGACAACGGTGAGTTTGACATTATTATGGCGCCGGTAGGTGGTGGCGGTTTGCTAAGCGGAACAGCCATTACTGCGAAACATTTGCTTCCTGCGTGCCGGGTAATTGCTACTGAACCTGAAGGTGCCGACGATACTTACCGTTCGTTTCAAACCAAAACGAGGGCGCCTTCGGTGGAGCCCAAAACCATTGCCGATGGTTTGCTAACCTCGCTGGGAGAGCGGAATTTTGCCATCATTCTGGACAAAGTGGACGACATTGTTACGGTATCGGAAGAAAACATTGTGGCGGCCATGCGCCTGATTTGGAAGCGGATGAAAATCATTATCGAACCTTCGTCGGCAGTGCCGCTGGCCGCTATCCTCGAAAAGAAAGTAGATGTTCAGAATAAAAAAGTGGGCATCATTCTTTCCGGTGGTAACTTGGATTTGGGGAACTTGCCGTTTTGAATAAGATGTTTCAATTGTGGGAAACAAGCGTACTATTTTTGTGGCTCATTCAATTTGAAGGAGATACTTAAAGTATACTGTATCCGTGACAAAGGGAGGATGGAATAGCCTAATTCTTCCCCTCGTTATAACGATTAGCTGTTTAAGCGGACTACAAACCTTGATATCAACCACATTGCCTGCCATTACTTATACCAAATTGTTGGCTAGTTTTTACTTCTAATTATTTTAACAATTCTATTATTTACAATTTCTGATAAATTCCAATTGTACAGTTTAGAGTCGGTTGTGCTGTAGAATTCAACAAAAACAGCATCAATGTCCTTATGGTACTTTGCAAAACTTTGATAACCGGGAACCCAACCTCCATGTTCATATTTATAAATAGAAGAGTATATTTCTTGTTCTCTGGGTTTAAACAATGATCCATCGTTCAATGCCCTTATAAATATACCCACATCTTCTGCTGTAGCTAACATGCCGTGTTCATCAGCCTTTAAATCAAAAGGGTGTCCTGCATGATATCCACTCATAACCTCATCCATATTTACCTCACTTAATGAACCATAGGTATTATTTAGATTTAGAGGCTCTAAAATTTTTTCACGTATAAATTGAAAATTAGGATATCCCAAAACATCATCCATTATCTTGTTAATCATGAGGTAATTCGAGTTACAATATTCATAGTCTTCTCATCATTATTTTGAAAAACACACCAGATAACGGAAACCTGATCGTTGAGATTAGATACTTGCCCAAATAAGCTCGAAGCTCGTGGCTAACAGCTTGTAGCTAGTAATTTAAAACATCGGCGCCACTACATGCGCCAGCGATTCCCTCAGTTTATACAAGCCCGGGCGTTGCTGCCATTCCTGCAGGTCGACTTCTTTTGAGTTTTTCAGATCGTTAAAAAAGTGGCCTTCCAGTTCGGCGTTGAACTCGCTGCTGTACATAAAAGCATTGGCTTCGAAGTTGGTTTCAAAGCTGCGGAAATCGAAGTTGCTGGTTCCGATTGTGGAGAAGCCATCGTCCACCAGCATGTATTTGCTGTGAATAAAGCCGGCTTTAAAAAGGTAAATGCGGACACCGGCTTCCAGCAGTTCCTCCACGTAAGAAAAAGTACACCATTTCGACAGACGGGCATCCGACTTTTCGGGGATGATGATGCGAACGTCCACCTGGCTAAGGGCAGCTGTTTTTAGTGCCATCAGCATTTCGGCGGGCGGCATCAGGTAAGGAGTGACGATGTAAACCCGTTTTTTGGCGTTTATGATGGCAGCAAAAAAAGCCTGGGCAATTCCTTCCCAGTCGTAATCGGGGCCGCCGGCACAAATTTGTATGGGGGTTCCCGGAGCTTCCGTAAATACGGAGAAATATTTCCGCCCCACAATGTTTTGCTGAGACACAAAATACCAGTCGGCAGCAAATATAATTTGCAGAGTAGCCACAGCATCGCCTTCAATTTTCAGGTGCATGTCGTACCAGGGCCCGGCTTTTGGGTGCCCTTTCAGGTAATGGTCGGCAATGTTTACGCCACCGATAAACCCGGTTTTTCCGTCGATAACCACAATCTTCCGGTGGTTGCGGTAGTTGACCTTTGATGTTAGCCGGGGAAAGCGAACTTCCATAAAGGGATAAATATCGATGCCGTTTTTGCGTAGTTCGCGGTAGAATTTTTTGGGGAGTTCCCAGCTTCCCACATCGTCTACAATGATGCGGACTTCCACCCCTTCGGCGCGTTTTTTTAGCAGTAATTCCTTGAAACGGGTCCCGATAACGTCGTTGGCAAAAATGTAATATTCAAGGTGAATGTGGTGCCGGGCGCTTTCAATCGCTTCAAAAAGAGTCTCGAATGTATTTTCTCCGTTCACCAGAATTTTTGTTTGGTTCCCGGTGGTAAGCAGCGCGTAGGAACTGTTCAGCATTAAACGGATCAGGTTCTGGTGGTCGGCAACTTCTTTTTGCTGCACGCTTTGTTCAAACTGCCTTAACTGTTGCGTACTTACACGGCGCAGTTCTTTTAAGCCCTTTAGTCCGCGCACCGAAAACATTTTCCGTTTC
>JBKDZK010000026.1:0-9034 GCA_047971205.1 Draconibacterium sp. | reverse complement strand
CAATGGCCAGGGTAATAAACAAAGCCGCGAGAATGTTTACACCAAAACCAGCCCAGATAATCAGGCGGGCTTTTTGGTAGCCCCACACTTCGGCAATTACGTCGTTAATAATGTACGCCAGCGGAAAGATCAAAACTCCGGCAGGAGCCGACCACGGGCCGATCATCATAATTTTTGTTGCAAGAATGTTGGAGAGGATGAGGCAGGCTGCAAAAACAATACCCGCCAGCATGAAAGTTACTGATACAGTTGTTCTCATTTACTTGTTTTTAACGTGGTTATCAAGCACACGTGGTTAATACGGCTGCAAATATACAAAGATTTTGCAAGTTGCAAGCGAAGTATGTATCCGGGAATCAGTGTCTTATGTTTAGTTACAGGATTTGGTCGATGTTCTCCGGTGGATTTCCCAAAACAGCTTTATCTCCGTTCACTACTATGGGGCGGTGCAGCAGTTTAGGATTTTGAACCAATATTTTTATCCATTCTTCGTCGCTCAGAACTTTTCCTTTGTAGAGGTCTTTGTAATCCTGCTCGTGCGTGCGTACAAAGTCGAAAGGCTTTTTCCCGGTAAGCGCGATAATTTCTTTCAGCTCTTTTTCGCTGATGCCTTCTTCCAGGTATTTAACTACTTCAAACTGGCAGCCTTTGTGTTCGAGGTATTGGAGTCCGTTGCGGCTTTTTGAACAACGGGGATTGTGGTATATCTTCATTTTAATGAACTTTACTCTGTTGTATTAATGGTCTCTTCCTGCTCCGAATGAGTGATCGATTTAATATAATGATAGTAATCTTCCTGCGCCCTGAATTTTTTGTCAAGCCCGTCTTCCGAGTATTGATTGGAGAGATCGGGATCCAGAACGCGCGCTTTGGAATTGTCGCGTAACTGAATAAGCAACATCTCTTTCAGCTCTGCTTTAATGGACGCATCATAAATCGGACACGCTACCTCAATCCGGCGGTTGAGGTTACGGGGCATCCAGTCGGCAGAGGAAATGTACATTTTTTCCGCACCGCCCGCGCCAAACAGAAAAATGCGCGAATGTTCGAGGTATTTATCTACAATGCTGATGGCCGTAATGTTGTGGCTAAGCCCGTTCTCCCCGGTTTTTAACCCGAAGATTCCTCTCACGATTAATTGTATTTCTACCCCGGCTTTTGCGGCGTCGTACAGTTTTATCATCATGCCCGGGTCGATGAGGCTGTTCATTTTCAGGATCATCCAGGCAGGTTTTCCCTGTTTGGCCAGTTTAATCTCCTGGTCGATGTGTTTCTCAAAGTATTTGCGCATGGCAAACGGGCTCACCACCAGGTGTTCGTAGTTGTAGTGGAGGTAGTTTTGTTTGAAAAATTCGAATACCTTTTGTACCTCGTCGGCCAGTCGTGGGTCGGCAGTCAGCAAGCCTTCATCGGCATACACCCTGGCTGTGCCTTCGTGGAAATTACCCGTTCCGATGTAGGCGTAGTTACGTACTCCTCCGGTTTCCTTGCGTTGCACCCAGGCCAGTTTGCTGTGTACTTTCATCCCGGGAACACCGTTGATTACATTGGCGCCTTCTTCCTGTAATTTGTTCGACCAGAATATGTTGGCTTCTTCGTCGAAGCGGGCCTGCAATTCAATTACCACGGTTACAATCTTCCCGTTTCTTACCGCATTCAGCAGGGCATTCATCACTTTCGAATCGCTGGCTACCCGGTAAATCGTCAGTCCGATTTCCTTTACCTGCGGATCGATGGCAGCTTCGCGCAGAAAATCAATAAAGTGGTTAAAGGTCTGGTAAGGGTAATGCAACATAATATCCTGCTGCCTCAATACCTTCAATACGCTGGTAAACGGCGGCAGGTCTTTGTGACGAGACGGCGGCAGGTTGGTATAATAATGATGCTTTTTTCCTATCTCCGGAAAATTCATAAAGTCTTTCTGGTTATGGTACCTGCCTCCCGGAACCGCGTCACTTCCTTCTGCCAGTCTCATTCTTTTGAGCAAAAACTGAAGCAGGTCATCGGGCATGTTGCGGTCGTAAATCAAGCGAACAGGCTTGCCTTTTTTGCGCTTTTTGAGGCTCTGGCTCATTTTTTCGATGAAGCTTTTCGAAATATCATCGTCAAGATCGAGCTCTGCGTCGCGTGTAATTTTTATGGTGTAGGCATCGTATTGGTCATGATCGAAATAAAAGAAGATGTCCTCCATGCAGAAACGGATGATGTCATCGAGTATCATCACAAATTGTTTCCCGTCTTCTTCGGGCAAAACCAAAAAACGGGGCACCGAGCGTCCCGGAATCCGTATCAGCGAATACAGTACTTCCTTTGGATTGTTTTTTTGCGAGAGTTTAACGGCCAGGTAAACCGAGCGGTCGCGCAAATAAGGGAACTTGTTTTTACCCAGCATGATCGGGACCAGGTTGGGCAACACCTTGTCGTAAAAATACGATTTGACAAACTTGCCCTGCTTTTCGGTCAGCTGGGCTTCGTTGATCATGAAAATATTATTGTCCTCCAACTCCTCCAGGATGTCTTTGTAAATCACATCCAGCTTGCGTTGTTGCTGGTGAACTATGTTCTGAATTTTGTTGTGAAGCTGGTTGGGAGTCATATCTCCCAACAGGTTTTCTTCATCTTTTCCCAGCGATACCATGCGGCGTACCGTAGCCACACGCACTCTGAAAAACTCATCGAGGTTGTTGGAAAAAATACCAATAAAGCGGATCCTTTCGAATAAGGGAGTTTCCGGGTCTTCCGCTTCCTGAAGTACCCTTTCGTTAAACGATAGCCAACTGATTTCCCTGTTTATGAATTTTTCGTTTGAATACATGTGCGCGGTATTTGCATGTTTAAACAACCAGAACACTGACAGCCCCAAGATGCCAAAAGCCCCTGATATTTCCAAGAGGAAAAGCTGTTTTTAATGCTATTCTCCGCCGAATTCCATCAGGTAGGCTTTGATGAATCCATCAAGGTCACCGTCGAGCACTGCATTTACGTTCCCGGTTTCGTAACCGGTGCGTAAATCCTTCACCATTTTGTAAGGTTGCAACACATACGAGCGAATCTGAGACCCCCACTCGATCTTCTTTTTTTGCGATTCTATTTCGGCCGTTTTTTCACGCCGTTTGCGCAGCTCCAGCTCGTACAGTTGCGATTTAAGCAAACGCAAAGCATTTTCCTTATTGCCCAGCTGCGACCGACTTTCCGTATTTTCAATGGTAATGCCGGTAGGAGCATGCCGCAACCTTACCCCGGTTTCTACCTTGTTTACATTTTGTCCGCCCGCCCCGCCACTTCTGAAGGTGTCCCAGCTAATGTCGGCAGGATTGATTTCAATTTCAATCGAGTCGTCGACAAGCGGAGCAACATATACCGAGGTAAACGAAGTCATGCGTTTGTTTTGTGCATTGAAAGGCGAGAGGCGTACCAGGCGGTGCACCCCGTTTTCGCTTTTCAGGTAACCGTAGGCAAATTCGCCTACAATTTCTATGGTACAGCTTTTTACCCCAACTTCGTCGCCCTGCTGCATGTC
This sequence comes from Draconibacterium sp., assembly GCA_047971205.1. Classification (GTDB taxonomy): domain Bacteria; phylum Bacteroidota; class Bacteroidia; order Bacteroidales; family Prolixibacteraceae; genus Draconibacterium. The sequence goes on along the minus strand of JBKDZK010000026.1, from coordinate 5,514 downwards.
GGCTATTTTCATTTTGTAGCCGTTTTTTTCGATCCAGCGGGTGTACATCCTGAAGAGCATGTCTGCCCAATCGTTGCTTTCAGTACCTCCGGCCCCTGCATTAATACGGAGTACCGCGCCAAGGTGGTCTTCTTCGTTGCAAAGCATGTTTTTGGCTTCCAGCTCTTCAATCAGGGTAAGTGTTTCTTTGTACGAACTTTCCACTTCTTCTTCCGAAGCTTCTTCCATTTCAAAGAATTCGTACAACACCAGGAAATCTTCGGCAGCGTCGTTTACTTTCTGAAAACCATCGGTCCACGTTTTGATGGCACGAATCGTTTTCATCTGGGCTTCCGCTTCTTTGGGGTTGTTCCAAAAATCGGGGTCTTGTGTTTTGAGTTCTTCTTCTTCTAATTCGATCAACTTTGCATCGTAGTCAAAGATGCCTCCTCAGCGCATCCCGGCGCTCAACAAGGTCTTTTACCTGTTCCTTTAAAATCATTATTTATTGCTTTTTATGATGGTTTGCAAAGGTAGCAGGAAAAGTTTAGAGTTTAAAGTTCAGGGTTCAAAGTTTCTTTTCTTACTTATTCTGTGATGAACAGAGCCTGGATTTTGGGCAGAAAAATTACCAGACCTGTGATGAGTGCTGTTGTGGTAGCGATTAAAACACCGGCAGCCGCCAGGTCTTTCACTTTTTTTATTTGATCGTGTTTTTGGGGGGAAACAAAATCGGCCAGGTTTTCGAGGGCTGAATTAATGGCTTCCAATGTTAGAACCAAACCGATGACAAAAACCAGGGCCAGCCATTCGAAAGCAGTAATCCGAAAAATGATTCCGGCAACGATTATTACCACTGCGGCTGCAAAATGAATACGCGCATTGTGTTCTTCCTTAAAAAGAACTCTTAATCCATTAAAAGCGAAAGAGAAACTTTTCAGACGCTTACGGAGGGAGAATTTTGGGCTATTTGCTGAATCATTTTCCGTCATCTTGCTGAAAACTGAGACTGAAGACTGCGACTGCTAACTATTCCAATACCTCATTCAAATAACGGTGAATAAGCTCCGGTTCAAAACCCCGGCTTTGCGTATAGCGGATAACCTGTCCCATTTTTTCAAAGCAGCTTTTCTTTTTCAGGGTTTTGGCCCTGGCCTTCATGGTTTTGATCAAGAGCGTTTTGTATTTCTCTTCGTCAATGTTTTCAAGCCCTTTTTGAATCACTTCGTCTGAAAGCCCTTTGGCAAGCAGGTAGTGTCGCATTTTTACTTTGCCCCACTTGTTGATTTTGAACTTGTCGTTTACATAAGCACGAACATACCTTTCGTCGTCGATGAACTTCTCTTCAATCAGTTTGGAGATGATTTCATCCACAATTTCATCCACAATTTCGTAGGCCATTATTTTTTTGCGGATATCGGCCGAACATTGTTCCGATCGGCTGCACAGCTGTGCCATTTTGGAATAGGCCTGCTTAATATTCTGTTCGTGACTTTCCATTTCGGGTAAATTTCTGTTAAAATTACAGAAAAAACCATCTGCAACCTAACGTTTTTTGTTGATTGAAAGGGGGTTGTATTATTTTATAGCTCGTCGATAAAAGAAGTTTCCTTTTTTACTCCGGTAAAGAATTCTTCCAGCTCGGCCAAAGTCGATTCGGTCTTCTGTACGTCGCGAACTATTTCTCCTTTTTCAAGTATCACAATTCGGGAGCAAACATCCGCAACATGGTCCAGGTCGTGGCTCGAAATCAGAATCGTTTTATCTTTTTGCTTTCCAATTTCCTTGATCATGTTTCGCAACTGGTATTGCGACGAAGGATCGAGGTTGGCAAATGGCTCGTCAAGAATAATTACTTCGGGATTTCCCATAAAAGCGCCAACAACACCCACTTTCTTCTGGTTTCCTTTTGAAAGGTCGCGGATGTATTTCTTTTTACCCACAATTTCGTCTTTAAAGAAATCGGCAAATTTTCCAAGAAAGGCTTTTACGTCCGTAGTATTGAGGTTGCGCAATTCGCCAATAAAGTTAAAATACTCGTCGGGAGTAAGGTAACCGATGGTAAACGATTCGTCGATGTAGGCCGAAACCTGCTCTTTCCAGTCTTCCGATTTGGCCACGGGAATTTCGTTGATGATTACTTTGCCGCGGGTTGCCCGAATAAGATCGAGCAGCAGTGAAAAAAAAGTGGTTTTTCCGGCGCCGTTATTTCCTACCAGTCCGAAAACTTCGCCTTTTTCGATGCTTAGTTCCGGTAAATTCAATACGGCGGTGCCGTTGTATTCTTTTTGTAGATTAATCGCCTGTATCATATTAGCCCCCTTTTATTCCCCCTAAGGGGGAAGGTTTAAAAAGTTATTGTTTATTTCTTATTTAATTTATGCCATTTTGTATTTGCTCCCTTTTTCTCCCCTCCTTTGGAGGGGACGGGGGAGGCTCTTATGTGGCTTTATAGCCTGCAATCATTTTGTATTTGCGTTTGAGGTATTGCCCGGTAAAATAATCGATCAGTTTGGGGTGCAGAATGATCCCGATCAGGCCAAGTGCCCCGAAAATAATATAAGCCGCAATGTTGCCGAAAGCCCAGGAAATCAGCCCGAAAATAGCCAAAGGGCCAAAGAGGATCGGGAAGGTCATCAACCACTGGGTTGCACCCACGCCCTGGTAATTGAACGCGGCCCGCTGGTTAAGTTCGATAGCTTTGCGGCTGTTGAGCCCGAGCGCAAAAATAACCCACGAATTTACTCCAATATTGTAAAGCATGACCACAAAGTGCACATACAAAACTTTGGGTGTAATGTACATGTAACCAAGCGACAGAAGGTAGAAAACGATATTGGTCGCGGCCATTAGGAAAAAGGTGGATTGCAGCACTTGTTTCATTTTTACATTTTGTGCCATTAGCAGCGAGTAGTATTTTCCGTGCCACGCCGGGAAAAACTGGCCGTACATCATGCTGAAAATCCCGGTCATAAACATTCCGCCAAGAACCAAAATAAACTCCGGTCCGTCAGGTTTATAATCGCGGTAAATCAGTAGTCCGTAAAACATAAAGAGCAGCGACATTACAGCCGAACTTTTTGAACGTTTGTTGCGCAGGATCATTTTTACTTCGAGCGACAACATTTGTCCGTAACTACCCACATTGTTCAGCCACGAGAAGTCGTGTGCCTTGTCTTCTTTTTTCTTTTGCGAAAGCTCGTCGAGGTAGAACCGGTTATTGATATAATTTTGATTCAGCAGATAAAGGGCCGCAATCAACACGGGGAAGATGAGTGCTGCCGGAGGATTGGCGATTATAAAATCGAATATTTTTCCGAAAGCCTCGTTGATATCCACAAGGTCGAAATACTGTAAGGCTGCAATTCCAGCGGCTGTTGCAAGAAATCCGTAAAACAAAACATCTGATTCGTTGGTGCGCCACTTGATGTAAATGGCCAGAAAATGGTTTACAAAAATCATCAGTACAAGCGATCCCAGCCAGGCTGCCAAAACAGGGGGTGCCAGTTCATTCACGGCAATTTTAGCGGTAAAGGGCAAAAGCAAAAACAAAGGCAGTACATTAAAAAAATGCAGCAACGATTTGTTCAGCATATAACGGGCAATCCTTTTTCGTTTTACCGGAATGATCATAAACGGCTGAAATCCGAAGGTGGGTAGGTTTTGCACCATGATGCGCATTACAAGGTCAAAACCGGCGTACATAAAAATCAGGGCATTAAAAGCTTTCATTTTATCCGGTACATTGGCCATGTTTCCAGCCAGTTGAAAGCCCATTACGGTTCCGATCAGTGAAAAATACAGGGCCAGGAAAATAAGCACTCCCCTGGTAGCCATGTTTTTGTTTTTCGAGGCCGACCGTATAAATTCCCGCCAGGCAAAGTAGAAGAAATTACGTTTCATATTTTTGTTGAGAATATTGAGATTTGGTTTTTATTGTTTGTACTTGAGATGTGGTTAAAGTTACACCGCAAACTCGGGAAATTGTTCACTGAAGTGTTCTTTTATCTTTTCGGGCAGATAAAGCAACTGCCCCAATAGCACAATTGTAAACACAATTATCAGCAATGAAATAAAGATTATTTGCATTCCTATGTTTTCTATATGTCTATTGTGGTTCATAAAATTCAAAGTTTATTTAGGTTTATTTCAACACATTGGTTAAAACTACTCCGTCCTTGTAGCGGGTAATATTTCCGCTGAGGTCGTACAGTTCAACCAAAACAACATACACCCCCGGTTTTTGGATCTGGCCGTTTTCATCAGTTCCATCCCACACAAGTGTCTCATCGGTACCTAAAACGCTGTTTTGCGCCAGCTGTGTTATGGGGCGCCCTGCTGCATCAAAGATGCTGGCATTGCACAGGTAACCGGGTTTGTCGAGTTGAAAACGAATCAAATATTCATCGTTATAGCCGTCACCATTAGGAGAGAAAGATTCGGGCTCGAAACTTATGTTGGTTTTCTCAGCAAGGCCATCTCCCGCCTGCGAGTTTTGATAACCGGGTGTTCCGTAACCGGATAAGGAAGAGGCAGAGTGCCAGTTTGTTGCTTCGTTAGTAGGCGCTGTAAACGAAATCCGTTCGAGCGAAATCCCTTCGCGGTCGTGAAAAACAGGCAGGTGCAGATCTTCGTTGTAAAATAACTCATCGATTACTTCCAGCTCGTTGTTGAGCAAAACCACGTAATCTTCATCGTTATTAAACGAAGGGAATTTCGCCATTTGCAGGAAACAGCCGGGGCACTCGATGGTAAACCACGGAAAAACGCCGTTGGTATCTTTGGTAAGAGCCAGGTAGCTGTTGGGCTCAAAGTACAATTTTTCTATGGAGAGAGAATAGATTTGGGTAAATTTCAATTCCTTGTCGCGCGAAGCCAGGTAAAGTTTATTCAGCGGAATTTGCTTTTCGGAGTGGTTGTAAATTTCCACAAAATCTTCTCCATCCGGAACCGGGTTAAAAAGCACCTCACTGATCAGTACATCACCCGGCTCAATAAAAACCGGATTCCTTTCTTCACCACTTACCACAACTTCATCCAAAATCACTTTGTCCGATGCATAATGGTTGTTCATCTGCACTACAATCTGTAGTTTTTTCCCGTTCAGATTTGTCTGGCGGACGGTGTCAAGCCCCCAGTTTCCGGCATTTTCTCCATTGTTTTCAAAAATTAAAGTCGGACCATCATCCACACAATAAAAGGCTTTCAGAAATTTGGTTTCCGGATTGTCGCCACTGCCTGTTTCGCTGGCAATGAGCTGGATACTGATGTTTTTGTAATCCGAAATATCGATTTCTTCCGACCGCCAAACTATCAAACCATTGATGTCGCGGCATTCGAATCTTCCACCTGAAGAGGATACTGTTTTGGCGTAATCGTCAGCGTTCGAAAGCGAAACATTTTCATATTCAAGTGTCCAGGATGTGATGCCTTCAAAATTGGTAAGAACCGAGCTTCCGTCGTCCGAACCCCAGATGCCTTTTTCCGGGACCAAGAAATGCTCGCTCCATATTTCCTGGGAGTGCCCCGGCAGGC
>JBKDZK010000025.1:0-2044 GCA_047971205.1 Draconibacterium sp. | reverse complement strand
AAAACTCCAGGTGTTCGGTGTAGGTAGTTCCGTTTAGCGAATATTTTCCTCCGCCAGCAACAAATACAGCCGTAGAGTCGGTTCCTTTATTCAGATCGTGGCGAAGAAAGGAAAAGTGATTTGCCTTGATGATTTTAATCTAATAATTACCCATGGCTATTCCATGGGGTTCCGCGTTTTCTCCCTCATTGTGGGGAGATGTAAGCCTCTATTGCTGACAGAGGGGTGTAATAAAGAAAATTAGATTTTAAGCGATTTAGCTGAAATTAAGTTGGCGTAATACTCCTTGGCTCTGCCACGGGGATAGTCAACTTCAAGAATTTTCTTTATTGGTTTTTTGCCCGTCGGTGTAATCGGTAAAAACCGTATCGTTTTGCTGGATGGTTTCGCCCGAAATCAGCAGCCATGTTCCTTCAATCGGCAGCTTGGTTTCAGAGTTAGGCTGACACGCCCAAAATAAAGGAAGGATTAGCAGAAAGGTTAGTTTTTTCATGTTTAGTAGATCGTATTGAATTTTTCCATGGCGATTCTTTTTACTTCATCCATCGAAATTTCGCGGCCCAGTTCCTGTTGGATGGAAGTAACTGCCGAAGAGGCAAAGCCGCAGGGGTTGATGTAATTGTAATAGCGCATGTCGGTATTTACGTTTAGCGCAAAACCATGCATCGTAACATAGCGGCTAACCCGCACCCCGATGGCGCAGATTTTACGAGCGCGAACTTTATGGTCGGCCTGTAGCCAAACACCGGTGGCCCCTTCCTTTCTTCCGCCTTCCAACCCGTATTCGGCGATGGTGGCAATAATGGCGTCTTCCATTTTTTCGATGTACTCGCGGACGCCGATTTTAAGGTTTTCCAGGTCGATAATGGGGTAGCCCACCAATTGTCCCGGACCGTGGTAGGTAATATCGCCGCCGCGGTTGATCTTGTAATAAGTGGCGTCTATTTTTTTCAGGAAATCAGTGTTGGCCAGCATGTTTTTTTCGTCGCCGCTTTTGCCCAGCGTGTAAACATGCGGATGCTCCACCAGGATAAAACTGTTGCGCACCGTTGGTTTTCCGGTACTGCGTTTTTCGGCTACAACTTCCTGCAACCTTTCTTCCTGGTAATCCCAGCAGGCTTTGTAATCTTTCAGTCCTAAATCGATGTAGTTAAAATCTGCCATTTTTTTGATTATGGGAATTTTTTGTAGATGTCTTTTCTATGCAAAACAATAATGAACTTTATCGCAGAATCGTTAAGCAGTTCGATACCAATGCGGTAATTGCCCATTCTTATTCTGTAGTAATGTGAAGAGGCTGTTAGTTTTTTTATGTTCGGTATTTGGGACACTTGAGGTGCTTGTTCGCAGGATAAAATTATGGATTCGATTTTGCGAAGAACTTTGGTGTCTTTAATTTTATCCAGACTTTTCAGAAATGATTTGTCAAACTCAACCTTCATTTCTAAGCTTTTTCATCACTTCTTCACGGCTGACTGTTTCTCCTGTTTTTTCTTCATCCATTAATGTTCCCAATACCAAATCTTCGTATTGTTCTTCATTAATCGAAATAACTTTTCCACCTAGTTCTTTTACCAGTTTGGCAATTAGCCGATTATTTTTGTCATCTATTTTTATAACTACTGCTCCCATAATTCTCCAAAGTTACAAACTTTTAGCACCACTTTGAACCCTGAACTCTAAACTCTGAACTTTCCTAAGCATTCACATGTTCCTCGGCACGGTACGAGCTACGCACCAGCGGCGAGCTTTCCATAAATTTAAATCCTTTGCGGATACCAATGTTGCGGTATTCCACAAATTTTTCGGGAGTAATGTATTCTACCACCGGCATGTGTTTGGGCGTTGGTGCGAGGTACTGTCCAATGGTCATTACTTTGCAGCCAGCCTCCAGCAGGTCGTCCATGGTTTTTAGCACATCTTCGTGTGTTTCTCCCAAACCAAGCATAATCCCCGATTTGGCCCGTCCAAAATGGTCGGCCACATATTTTATCACTTCAAGGCTGCGGCGGTATTTGGCTGCAAAACGAATAAAGGGTGTGCG
>JBKDZK010000024.1:0-3110 GCA_047971205.1 Draconibacterium sp. | reverse complement strand
TGCAGCGGCAAAAGCTGTAAAATATTCAACTTCAGAAGTGTTAAAAGCAGAGGCTGCTTTTATTCGCGGAGCCGTTAACTTTGAGCTGGCAATGTATTGGGGATCAATTCCTATTATTGATATTGACGATATGAAAGAGTCGAGACAGCCGTTGAAGGATGTTTATGAGTTTATTATTAAAGATTTGGAGTATGCTGCGGCAAACTTACCATCTACTCAGGATGACAAGAAATTACCTACAAACAGTGCTGCAAAGGCTTTACTTGGAAAAGTTTATATGTCAGTTCCAGAGGAAACAGGATTGCGTGACTTTTCGAAAGCAAAAGATTATTTTGATATGGTAATTCCAGGCTATACATTACTGGGATCTTATGCCGAGTTGTACAACACAACTACCAATCAGAATAGTTCAGAGATAATTTACGCATTCCAGTTTACTAACGTGTGGCCCGATAACAACATGGTGCAACACCATGCCGGTTCAAGAGCAGTGGCAGATTTAGATGCGAACACATATTTTGGAGGATACGACCTTTGTATGCCAACTGATTATTATGCTGCAGATAAAGTTGACGGAGGTATTTGGGAACCGGGCGATACTCGTAAAAATGTAAGTATTCGTTACGATTTTACATTGCCTGATGGAAGAGTACCTCAGATTACCTGGACTGGTCAGGCTGATGAACTTGGGCCACATACCCGAAAGTTCGAAGATATTCGTACTCAAGGTGCATTGAACTTTTGGTATTCAGGAGGACTGATTTACTTTTTGAGATTATCTGATATTTTGCTTTGTAAAGCCGAATGTTTAAATGAACTGGGGCAGACTGGCGAGGCGGTTAACCTGGTAAATTCAACAGTTCGCGCAAGAGCATTTGGAGGAACTTTACCAGCCGAATACGCTTGGTCTGCAGGAATGTCGCAACAAGATTTTCGGGCAAACATTATGGACGAAAGAATGCGCGAGCTTGGTTTCGAAGGCTGGAGACGGATTGACCTGATTCGCACAGGAAACCTCGTTCAACTGGTGAGAGAAAGAAATCCATGGGCCAACGCAGAAGGAACAATTTCTGACTACCATAATTTATACCCTATACCTGAATCGGAAATTAAGCAAAATGAGCTGATTAACGATGAAGATCAAAACCCGGGATATTAATCAAAAATATAATGATGCCTCAGTTGCAACCTGAGGCATCATTTCAACTATCAACTTGTATGTTGGTACAAGTTGTTTCGCAATCTAACTAAGCTTTAATTTTCAAGTTAAAAGAGAAACTGTTTCCTCGTGAGGAAATAAGTAAAGTATTTACATCAAAAAGAAAATCTATGTGTCGTTTAAACCATCTGTTACCTAGAAGATATCGTTATTCGTTGTCCGTTGTTTTTTTGATACTATTCAGTGTTTCAACATTTGCACAGATTATACCGATTGAAACCAAACAAAATGCGCTGGTTTTGTCGGTTACTGATGCCAAAGACCTGAAGATGAATTATTACGGAAAACGGCTTAATGATGCCTCGGAATATGATCAGATTCTGCTTCATGAAAATCAGTCAACAGACTATACCGGGTTATATAGTTCTGCCTATACACCCGCAGGAGGCAGGAATTTGCTCGAACCCGCAACAGAAGTTACTCACGCCGATGGAAATATGTCGCTAGAGTTGCAATACGTTAGTCATGAATTACAGAAAATAACAGACAATATTTCGCAGCTTAAAATTGCCCTTGAAGACAAAGTATATCCGTTTCAGGTTGATCTTTTCTACAAGACTTACCACAACGAAGATGTTATCGAGCAATGGGCAGTAATTCGTCACCAGGAAAAGAAGGATGTTGTTTTACGCAAGTTTGCATCGGCTAATCTGACCTTGAAAGCAGATGAATTTTACCTCACCCAATTCCATGGTGACTGGGCTAAGGAAATGCAACCGGAAGAATCGAAAATTACCCATGGAATAAAAACACTCGATACCAAATTAGGAAGCCGCGCTAATCTTTTTCAGCCTTCGGTATTTATGATTTCGTTTGACAAACCTTCTTCAGAAGATGAAGGAACCGTAATGTATGGTAGTTTGGAGTGGAGCGGTAACTTTAAAATCGATTTGGAACTTGATCCGCAGAATAACCTGCGGGTAATTGGAGGAATTAACAATTATGCTTCTTCGTATGCATTGCCGGCCGGTAAAGAATTTAAAACCCCAGTATTCCTCACAGTTTTGTCGCGAAACGGAAAAGGTGAGGCCAGCCGCAAATTACACAACTGGGCCCGCGACTATAAGTTGCTGGATGGAAACGGAACTCGTTTGACTTTATTAAATAACTGGGAAGCCACTTATTTTGACTTCAATGAGCAAAAACTATTCTCTTTGTTAAAAGATACAAAGAAGTTAGGTGTAGACTTATTTCTTTTAGATGATGGCTGGTTTGCCAATGAATATCCACGAAATAATGATGATGCAGGTTTGGGAGATTGGCAGGCGAACCGCAAGAAATTGCCAAATGGTGTTTCGTCGTTGGTAAAAGAAGCAGCTTCAAACGACGTAAAATTCGGAATTTGGATTGAACCTGAAATGGTTAACCCTGCAAGTAATTTATATTACGAACATCCGGATTGGGTGATTAAACAGCCTGAACGTGATGAATATTATTTCAGAAACCAGTTGGTATTGGATTTAAGTAATCCTGAAGTACAAGACTTTGTATTTGGTGTTGTTGATGATTTATTTACTGAAAATCCTGATTTGGCATACATAAAATGGGATTGCAACGCTGTTATCTACAATGCTCATTCTGACTACCTCAAAAATCAACAGTCTCACCTTTATATCGACTATGTAGAAGGGCTTTATACAGTTTTGAAAAGAGTACGCGAAAAATATCCGACTGTACCTATGATGTTGTGTTCGGGCGGCGGCGGCCGTGTGGATTATGGCGCGTTGCAATATTTTACCGAATTCTGGCCAAGCGACAATACCGATCCGCTTGAACGCATTTATATGCAGTGGGAATATTCTTATTTCTATCCGTCAATCAGCATGTCGTGCCACGTAACCGATTGGGGAGAACAAGCTTTAAAATACAAGGTTGATGTTGCCATGATGGG
>JBKDZK010000023.1:0-1860 GCA_047971205.1 Draconibacterium sp. | reverse complement strand
GCCGGTGACCAAGTGGACGTTATTCTTTATGCCGTGGAAAAATCGCTGGATGCTTACAAGTTTGGATTATTGCATAACAAACAGCTTTTTATCCGCCAATTAAAAAACAACAACCTCGGATGTCGAACCATTGATGAAGGGGCAATGGACGAAAAAAGCGGCATGAACTTTTCTGAGTATGTGGCTATTTTATCAGGCAATACGGAATTGCTGGAAAAAGCAAGGTTGGAAAAGAAAATAGCCGCACTGGAAAGCGAACGCCAGGCATTTGTCAGAGGTAAATCATCAAGCAGGTACAAGCTGGAGAATATTATACAAACAGTTGAAAGGAATAAAGGTCTAATTGAGCGTATTTCCAAAGACGTGGAGAACTTCAAATCACGCGTCCAAACCAACGAAGACGGTTTCTACCGTAACCCGGTACAATTGGACGGCGTTACCGGCAGCGACTTTAAACTAATCGGGAAATAGCTGAATGAAATTGCAGGTACAGCCAAAACACATGGAGAACATGAGCCGATTGGAAGTTTGTACGGCTTCTCACTTTACGTGAAAAGTGAAACCACGAATAAAGATGGTCTCGATTTCATACAAAACCGCTTTTCTGTTCGTGGCGATGGAGAAATATTTTATCAATACAACAACGGACAGATGGCCGTTGACCCAAAGCTTGCTTCACAAAATTTTCTTCATGCTTTGGTGGAAAATATACCACGACTGTTAGAACGTTATAAAACGGATAACGAAAAACTATTAAAAGATATTCCTGTGCTCAAAGAAGTGGTGGAAAGTACCTGGCGAAGGGAACCTGAATTGGTTCAATTAAAATTGGAACTGTTAAAGCTGGAACGGCAAATTCAGCAGTCGTTAAAGTCAACAGGTGAAACTGAAGGACAAATTTTTGTTCCGGCTAATGAAACTGTAAGCAAACAGCTACTTCCACCTGAAAAGAATAATCCGGAAAAGTCACCTAAAGTACCGGTACATTTACAGAAAATTGCTGAAGCTTCAAACCGGAAAATAATTGTCGCCGGTATTGGTTATTCGACGAAACGGGATAATCTCATCGTTTCTAAAAGTTTGAAAGTATAGCATAGAACGAAAAGAGCCGGTACTATAAGTTGATACCGGCACTTTTCTTTTAACTTCTCATCCTGCACCGTTTAACAACGAAGCGGATAAAGGAAAAAAACACTCATTTTTTATCTTTTCGGTTACGCCGTGTATGAAAACGGCTGAAATGAGTTTCAATGAATTTCATGACATCAGATTCTTTATAGAAAGTCTTGTGATATATCATTTGAAATGGAAGTTCACCGGACGAGCGGTAACGTTGTAATGTTCGTTTGCTGACATTGAGCATCTGGCATACATCATGATTATCCAGAAGTTTATCGCCATTAAATAAGGGAACTTCTTCCTCTGAATCTTCAAGCTTGCCAACAACGTCATCCAGTCTCGACAAAATGAGTTGCATCCAATTCTCAAAATATTCCTTATCAATAAACATTACAGTAACTCATTGAATTACTGTAAAATTAGGGACTATCCTTCCCGCTGATAGGGAAGTCGGTATCACTTTCTTGTAAGAAATTTATTATTCATTAGTAATCAGTAGATTGAAATGAATATTTCAATTAGAAATCCACAAATTAATTAGAGAGATACTCCCTATTTGGTCGTTATTTTTTTCTTCCCATACGTTTTAACAGCGAGTCTTTCAAGAGATCCAGAAATGGTGTCGGATTATTTCGAATCTTCATGGAATCGAATGTCCGCGATAGATTTTTATCCAGCTGAATATTGAATACATTTTGAATATAATCGGACAGCTGAGTAAGGGGGACATTCCCAAAAGTA
>JBKDZK010000022.1:0-2396 GCA_047971205.1 Draconibacterium sp. | reverse complement strand
TGAAAACCGAATTTTCTTTATTTCACCCCTCTGTCAGCCATAGAGGCTGACATCTCCCCTCAATGAGGGAGAAAAAGCGGAACCCCATGGCAGAGCCAAGGGGAATTATTAGATTAAAATTGTATGGACAGCATTTTTATCATAGGACTGGGCTTTCTTGCCCAGGGTTTGTTCTTCATCCGCACAATCACTCAGTGGTTTAAATCGGAAAAAGAAGGCGAAGTGCTCTCCCCGATCGTTTACTGGCAAATCAGTTTGGTGGCTTCCATCATAATGCTCACCTACGGAATTTTGCGAAACGACTTTGCCATTGTTGTGGGACAATCACTGGTTTATACCATTTACATTCGCAACCTTCAGCTAAAAGGAGCCTGGAGAAGAATGCACTGGACAGCACGGTCTTTGGCTGTTTTGGTGCCCATCTCTTATTTGTTTTGGCTCGTATTCTCCGGAAACTTTAACTCCATTTTCAGAAACAAAGACGTTACTCTTTTCTGGATGATATGGGGAATTGTGGCGCAGCTCGTATTTATTTCACGTTTCTTTTACCAGTGGATTTATTCCGAACGCGAAAAAGAATCGCTGCTTCCGCTCGGATTCTGGATCATCAGTACTTTTGGTTCTTTGATGATCTTTACTTATTCCATCGCACGCATCGACCCGGTTTTGTTTGCCTCACACAGTTTAGGTTTGTTTGTGTACATCCGCAATATTTTATTGCACTACGGACGAGGCAGTCTTTTTACCAAACTGAACCGGATACCTTTGTTGAATAAACTGATCGGCAAGGTTTCGGACAAAATAAAATAAGCCGGCTATCTGCTGACAACCAGCCTTTTCCTGCTTTTTCTCTCAATGTTTAATTGTTTCGGTCCATTCTGGCTTTGATGATCTCTTTTAGTACAAAATAGAAGATCATCGAAAAAATAAAGACGATAAACCTGTAGATGGGAGCATAAAAAAGAACTTTGCGGTTGTAGCCGAGTGCAACAATGCACTGGAGGCCATGCGCATTCTTTCAAAAGAAAAGGTCGACCTGTTATTTTGCGATATTCAAATGCCGCAACTTACCGGTGTCGATTTTATCCGGTCGCTCAGCCACCCGCCAAAAGTAATTTTCACCACCGCTTACCGCGATTATGCTATTGAGGCATTTGAGCTGTAACTAGTCGATTACCTGTTGAAACCCATTTCGTTTGAGCGCTTTGCCCGTGCCATTCAGCATTTTCCTGACCAGCAGTCGCTGCCCGAAAAAACGGGAGGAAACACAACAGCACCTAAGGAAACAGACTTCATTTTCCTAAAGGCCGACAAGAAGCACTACAAAGTAAACCTTACCGACGTTTTGTATTTTGAAAGCCTTGGCGACTATGTAATCGCACACACAAGCACCCAGAAAATAATAACCAAGGAACGAATCAGTCATTTACAGGAAAGTCTTCCGCCTGATCGTTTCCTACAAATTCACCGAAGCTTTATTATTTCCATTTCAAAGATTGAAACAGTCGGGCCCGGCTTTATCGAAATCAACAAAAAAAAGCTGCCTGTCGGAAGAAAATACAAGGCAGAGCTTTCAGCACTTCTGGAGAACAAGCAGTAAGAATTTTGTTACTTTTGAGTTTTCGGAGAATATGGATGAACGGAAAAAATACAACCAGCGAGCCGGATGGTTTTCCATTATCGGAAACGTAGCATTATCGGGTCTAAAATACTGGGCTGGTATCTCCACCGGATCTTTAGCCCTGGTTGCCGATGCCTGGCATTCTATTTCAGACGTTGTCACTTCAGCCATTGTTTTGATCGGTGGCAAAATTTCGCGAAAACCCGCCGATGACGATCATCCCTTTGGACATGGCAGGGCAGAACACATCGCCTCCATTATCATAGGCGTTGTTATGGCACTGGTTGCATTCGATTTCATTATCAATGCAATTGAAAAGTTTGGAAAGCGGGAGCATACTTATTACAGCACCTTTGCCTGGATTGCAATTATTGTATCGATTGTTGTAAATGAACTAATGACACAGTATTCGTTTTGGGCAGGGAAAAAAATAAAATCGAACATGCTTATTGCCGATGGCTGGCATCACAGAACCGACGCACTTTCTTCCATCATTGTTCTGATCGGTATTGCACTGGGAAGTTCTTTTTGGTGGACTGATGCCGTTTTAAGTGTCATTGTTGCTTTGTTAATTGGTTATGCCAGTTACGAGATCCTGTCGAAAGAGATATGTTCGTTGCTGGGAGAAAGCCCATCAGTAGAACTACTACAAAAGATACACGATGCGGTACAAAAAAAGTTCGACATCCCGCTTTACCTACACCACATCCACCTGCACGACTACGGCAACCACACCGAAATGAGCTGCCACATTAAGCTCCCACCACAAATGACA
>JBKDZK010000021.1:0-4725 GCA_047971205.1 Draconibacterium sp. | reverse complement strand
GTGTTTTGGGAAATTAGAAAAAGTAAGCATAGCAGTAGCTACGTGAGGCTTTTTATAATGAAACAAAACCGGAAAAGGACAAGGCTTGGCGCGATAGGTCATGCTTGACTTGACACTAGCTGGCCATCTTTCCTTTCATCAACATATCCACCGCTTCCTGTAGAGACCCGGCACGCGTAACTTTTCCGGTATTTACAAAATAAATAACATCGGCGTTGGCTATCGTATTCAAACGGTGTGCAATAATAACTTTGGTAGTGGTTTCCGGCAATTTCTGCAAGATCTCATCCAGCAATTGTTCGGTTACCGTATCAATATTGGCGGTTGCCTCGTCCAAAATCAGCAAATCAGGTTTTCGAAGAACCGCACGCATAAAAGCAATCAGTTGTTTCTGCCCTAAACTGATTCCGTCGCCCGAAACATCCACCTTTGTATCCAGGCCGTTTTCAAAACGTTGCAGCAAACTTTCCAGCCCTGTGTCTTTGAAAATCTGCATTAAACGTTCGTTACTTATTTCTTTGAGTTCGTAGTTTCCGTATAAAATATTTTCCCGGATGGTTCCGCTAAACAGAAACGGATCCTGAAGTATAAAACCGATGCGTTTTACCCGTTCTTCGGAGCTGAATGAACGAATGTCCAGGCCATCGAGTAACACACTGCCCTTGGTTGGGTCGTACAATCGTGCAATCAGTGAAGCAGTGGTTGTTTTCCCGCCACCGGTAGGCCCCACAAAAGCATAGGTTTTTCCCTTTTGCAAGTTGAAGGAGATTTGATGTAGCACGTTGTTCCCGTTTGGATAGGCGAACGACACATCGCGAAACGAGAGCAAAGTAGCCGAATCATCCACACCTTGTGAGTCGGTTTTGGGCATGTTGTTTTCCAACTCGATGATTCTACGGATACGCTCCCAGGCAGCCAGCGCCACCTGGTAAGTTGACCACAGCGAGGCCATTTGTCGGAGCGGATTGTAAAAGCTGTTTACATAGGCAATAAAACTGATCAGCAACCCGACCGTAAACTGACCGATGGAGATAAAATATATTCCGAGTGTAAGCACAATCAGCAAACCCAGGTTCGAAAACAACGAGTACACGGGCAAAAACATGTGGTTGGCAATACCTGCTTTTATAGCTGCCTTGTAATTTTCCTGGTTAACCTGCCCAAAACGTTTTCTGAAATAATCGCGGCGATTAAAGGCTACCACCACCTTGAAATTATTCAAACTCTCCTGAACTTCGGAGCTCAGACTTCCCACCGTTTTTAAACTCTCAGCATTTTTTCGTTTCACCCACGGCGAAATAATTTTGGTGAAAATCCAAATCAACAAGGCAGGAAGAAGTGCAGCCACGCCCAGTTCCCATTGAATTGAAACCAGGAATATGGCTGATCCGATCATGATCAGAATAATCCGCAGAAACTGCATCAGCGACTGCGCAAAAAACTGGTTGATTTTTTCCGTGTCGTTGTTTATTCGCGAGATCAGATCGCCCGTTTTATTTTGGTTGAAAAAGTCGTAGGGCAATTCCTGCAGCTTTTGAAATACCGAATTCCGCAGGGTAAACAACATTCTCTGCCCCACCGATCCCATCAAACGGGTTTGCAAGTAACCGGCAAAAAGGGCAATCACATAAGCTCCCAGTAAAATGGCACCGTTGATAAGCACTCCGTGAAAGCGGCTGGTCTGAATATAATTATCCACCGTATTACCAATGATAATTGGCCCCACCAGGTTGAGTACTGCCGTAATAACCATGGCAACAAAAGCGATCAGAAGTGTTTTCTTCTCCTCTACCATGTGTCCCACCAGGCTTTTGATCGATTGAAAACCCGGCCGTTTCTTTTTCTTATCCTCGTTTCCTGTATTTAAATTGTAATTCATTTGCACAATAACTGATTGGATATTAATTAGCCGGCCTCTACATCGTGGCTTACTTCATAATGGCTGGTGCTTTTTTGCGACTCGTAAATCTGAACGTACTCGGGAGAAGTAGCCCGCAGTGTTTCGTGCCTGCCGGAAGCCACTACCTCGCCTTCCATCAGTAAAATAATCTGATCGAAATCGCGCACCGGGCTTATTTTCTGTGTTACCGAAATCAGTGTCAGCTCCGGGTAATTCTGCTGAACGTTATTCAGGATTCGCTGTTCGGTTTGCGAATCAACACGTGCGGTAAAATCATCGAGCAATAGAATCTTAGGATTAAGCGCCAATGCACGTACCAGCATAATGCGCTGTTTCTGCCCACCCGACAAACTGGTACCCCGCTCCGAAACCATGGTGTCCAGGCGGCCCGGTAGCGTATCGATAAAGTCTTTTAATTCTGCTGTTTCTATCGCTTTACTCAGCGACTCATCGGTTACTGTTTCACTAAACGCAATGTTCTCCCTGAGGGTCATATTAAACATTACGCTGTCCTGAAATACAAATCCTATCTGGTTATGAAAGGTCTCCTTGTTGTATTCATTTACATCGGTCCCATCAAATAAAATCTCCCCGCTGTTGGGTTTTATCAGGCCGGTTAACAGGTACAAAAGCTGTGTTTTCCCGGCAGCAGTTGGCCCGATTACCGCAGTACGCGAGCCCGCTTTTACACGGAAAGACACCTCTTTCAAGGCTGGTTTATCGTCGTAAAAAACTGACACATCTTTTAGCTCAATGTCGCCCTCAAGCACTTTTTCGATGGTTCCGGTATCGGCGGTTTCTTCGGCATGCAACACCAACTCGATCCGCTCGTAGGAGGCCGAAGCCTGTGCCATCATGTTACTGATAAAACCGATAACAATGATGGGGAACACCAGAAGGGTAACATAACTGTTGAACGCCGCAAAATCTCCCAACGAAAGGTTTCCGGAAATAACCAGGTGCCCTCCCAAAACCAGGATCGTCAGGGTAGCCAGGTTGGCAAAAAAGGTGATCAGCGGAATAAGTGTTGCAAAAAGCGTAACAATCGAAATCCCCACATCGCGTGCTTCGGCACTGGCTTTCAGAAATTTCTGATATTCGGTTTGCTGCGAATTGATCACACGAATAATGGCAGCCCCCAGAATGCTTTCGTTGATTACTTTGTTGAGCCAGTCGACCACCTCGCGGCTGCGTACAAACTGCACCCGTAATTTCTTTAAAATGAAGTAAAAGCTAAAACCTACCGACGGAATCAGCAAAAGCACCAGCAAACCCAGTTTCCAGTTGATGACCAGCAAAAACACCGAAGTACCCACAATCATAAAAAGCGAGGAAACAATGGACGAAACACCGTTCGAAACAAACATTTTGACGGCATCCATATCCGAAGTGAGGTTGGTCAGCAATTTGGAAGGGTTGGCTTTTAGTACAAAAGCATAACTCTGTTTCGATATTTTGTCGGAAAGTTGCTTTCGAAGATCAAAACCCACTTTTTCAGACGCATAAGTCTGTACCACGGTTTGCAGCACCGAAAACAAAAAGATCACAGCTACCACAATTAGAAACTGAATCAAAATGGTGTTCAGTACATAATTTCCGGCAGAATAGGCATCGATACCGTAAGAAATGATTTTTGGAATTACCAGGTTGGCAGCGTTCCCGATCAGTGTAAAACCAATCAGCAAAAGGATCAACTTCCTGTAAGGTTTCAGGAGTTTGATCATTCCCATTCTGCCGCTACCTTTCGTTTTTTTTCCTGTCTGCTTCTGTTCCATGAATATCTCTGACTAATTTGCAAAGAAAACTAAAAACTGCCACACAGGTCACGAAATTTAAAAAGGAGTTATCCCCTCCCCTGCATTTTATACCGATCAGCGTCAAAATTGTATTAGTCTTCTTAAAATTGGAATCCCCTTCGAATACCCTTGTTTTATATTCAGCAAATAAAACCAATGGATACAAGAAATGTTCAGGCTGATTGTGATTAAGATTTATACTACAGAAAAGCTCTGAGTGCAAGCAAACAAGCGTCATTACAATTTCAACTTTGCCAGCAGGTTTTCTCTGAAATGAAGGCTTACCGGCAGTTTGTATTCTCCTACTTTTACTAGGTTTCCTTCCAGGTATTCAACTTTGTTTAATGCAATAACATACGATTTGTGAATACGCTCAAAACACGCGGCCGGAAGCATCTCGATAAATTCCTTGAGCGTGCCGTGAACGGTGAGGTTTTGTTTCTCGGTAACAAAACGCACATAATCGCCTTGGGCTTCCAGGTAAAGAATGTGCTCCAATTCAATCCGGTAATCCTTTTTATCGGCGCGAAGCATAATGTGTGCCGGCTGCGTATTTTCCCGGTTCGAAGAATACCTTTCCGCCGCCCGGTTAACCGCTGTCCGGAAACGCTCAAACGAAACGGGCTTTAAAAGGTAATCCACTGCATCGATTTCAAAACCTTCGAGCGCATATTCGGGATAAGCCGTCACCAGAATAAACAACGGATTTTCTCTCAGGCTTTTTACAAAACTGATCCCGCTTAATTTGGGCATGTTGATATCCAGAAACAGCAGGTCCACTTTTTGCCTGGCAAGCACCTGCCCGGCTTCGAGAGCATCGTTGCACGTGCCCAGCAGGTTCAGCTCCGGACACATGCCGGCAAAATCAGTCAGCACATCCCGCGATAAGGGCTCGTCGTCAATAATCAGGCAGTTCAGTATCATACATCAGTTGATTTCGATCTGTAAATCTACAGTAAAAGTTTGTTCGGTTTCCGTAATCTTCAGTTTATGCTTGCCCGGATAAAGCATTTCGAGCCTTTTCCGAAC
>JBKDZK010000020.1:0-1573 GCA_047971205.1 Draconibacterium sp. | reverse complement strand
CAAAAATATAATCTTTCGCGAATTCAAGTGACCGCAAAAACCGTGGAATGGAATAGCTATGCCCTTTTGCATAAATCATCAAAACTCAAATCCTAAAATTTGTTCTCACCGAATTACTGGGCATAATTGTTAGTAACGATTGATTTTATAAATTTGACACTGATTAGTAATCCTTTTTTTAAATCGTTTTACTCTATAACTTTACCCCAATTCACCGAATTCTTTAAAAATGAAACTTACTTTCTAATACAACTATTTAACATCTTCTATAAAACATCGTAGAAACCCAAAATCAACAATCTTCAATCATGAAAAAATTGACTGTTTCTTTTCTTATCTTGCTCATGTTGCTCTGAGCCTGTTCTACAACCAACAAATTGGCCAACGAAGCCATTCATTACGCTATAGTCGGACAAAATGAAAAGATTATTTTTAAAAGACTGGGAGCACCCTCCAGCGTAACAAACACTTCTGATGGAGGAAAAGAGATGCTTTACGAATACCAAAGCAAGGGCATGTTTACAACGCCCAACAAATCCAAATTAACACTAAACTATACCGGTGACATGGGAAACACCCAGCAACATCTTAACTGGCAATACTCCAGTGCCAGCACACAAACCAATGCACCGGAGTACACGATCTATCAAAAAGATATATCTGTTATCAAGGTTTTTCTGGACAAAGAAGGGAACTGTAGCCGCATTGAGCACAACCTGACCAAAGATGAGCTGGAGTATTTCTATAAAAGTTTCAAACAGTTTGTTCCCCAAAAATAAAAAAGTCAAAACGCGCCCTCATCCCAACTGGAAAGGACAAAAAAATAAAGGAGCCTGAATCATCCGTCTACTACCCAGCAACAAGAACATCAAAAATTAGTCTGTTGATGTTTTACATCTCACCATTGCTAGGTATTCAGGTTTAGTAAAGAATAAGAAAGCAGGGATGCAGTTGGCTCCCTGCTTTTCTTTTTTGTGCTGAATGAAGCCATGCTAAATGGCAGATTTATCCAGCATCAGCATTTGATTGATTACAATTTCGGTGATGTACTGTTTCTCACCGTTTTTATCGTCATATGTACGGTTGGTCAGTTTTCCCTCGATCGAGATTTCCGATCCTTTCTTTAGGTACTTTTCGGCAATTTCGGCCTGCTTGCCCCAGGCTACGAGCCGGTGCCAAGTGGTTTCACTTTTCTTTTCGCCGTTATTGTCGCGGTAAATTTCGTTGGTTGCTATACTGAAATTAGCAACGGTTTTTCCACTGCCGAGCTTTCTTACCTTTGGGTCGTCGCCCAGGTGTCCGAGAAGCCTGACGCTGTTTTTTAATGCATTCATGATGTGTAATTTTTTTTGTTAATATAGTGGAGCCGTTTTCTGCTTCGGGCCCCTTGAACGAAAGAACTGAAACAAAGGTAGAAGGCTACGAAAAGCTTATTCGGGAGTTAAACATTTATAAACGACAATAAACGTTTGCAAGCGTTTGCAAATGGATATTTTACTGTATTCTAAGAATTTAACCAATTACAACACGCACAGGTGGATAACTAGGGGAAAATATGTTTTAGTTGTGCAAT
>JBKDZK010000019.1:0-2492 GCA_047971205.1 Draconibacterium sp. | reverse complement strand
ATCGTAATCATCTTGTAATCCAAGCCAGAATTTTGCAGTTGTTCCAAAATAAGAAGCCAATCGGAGCGCAGTGTCAGCCGTAAATCTTCTTTTCCCTTTTATTATTGCAGAAATACGGGTCTGCGGAATATCTGTATCTTTCGATAGTTTGTAGGCAGATCTTTGTAAAGGCAGTAAAAACTCTTCAAGTAAAATTTCGCCTGGGTGAATATTTGCTAATTTTTCCATGTTCTTGTTCCTCCTTTTTTAATGATAATCGGTTATCTCAACATCATGCGCATTGTTGTCAATCCACCTAAAAACAATTCGCCACTGAATATTAATTCTGATACTATAAAAATCAGAACCTTGTAACTTCTCCAATCGGTTTGATGGAGGGATTCGTAAATCAGACCAACTTCCCGAGTTATTTAGCATTCTTAGCTTTCTTCGGGCAACCTGTTGTACATCAGGAGGCATGCCTTTCACACGCTCTCCATTCCATATCTTCTCTGTATCTTTTGATCCGAACGAAACAATCATACTATCGCACAGCATTACTAACGCCAAAGGTAATTAATTTGTTTCAATCTTTCAACTCATCCTGTTCCACACCAAGCACATCATCCAAAGCTAAATCAAATGAATAAATGGTTAATTGTAAACGCGACAATCCTGAGATGCAGGCTTGTATCGTTTAAGCTGCTAATTTTGTGTGCGTTTTAAGATTCATCTAATCTATTAAATAAATTACCAGAATATGAGACAAAAAATAGTAGCCGGTAACTGGAAATGCAACACAACTCTGCAGGAAGGTATCGAATTGGCAAAAGCAGTAGATGCTGTTGTGGCAAAAGAAGCTGCAAGCGATGTATTGGTCGTGGTTGGAACTCCTTTCACCCACATTACCAAAGTAGTTGAAACAGTAAACACTGCAAGAATCGGCGTTGCTGCTCAAAACTGTGCAGCCGAAGCCAGCGGTGCTTTCACCGGAGAAGTTTCTGCCGAGATGATTAAATCAACTGGTGCGGAATACGTGATCCTTGGCCACTCTGAACGTCGCGAATACTATGCTGAGACCAGCGAAATTCTGAACAAAAAAGTAGCACTTGCCCTGGCAAACGGATTAACTCCGATTTACTGCTGTGGCGAAGCACTGGATATCCGCGAAGCCGGCACACACAACGAGTTTGTTGTAAACCAGTTGGAAGAAACTGTTTTCCAGCTTTCTGCTGAAGATTTCAAAAAAATTGTTATTGCTTACGAACCCATTTGGGCAATCGGAACAGGTAAAACAGCTACCTCAGACCAGGCACAGGATATGCACGCAAACATCCGTGCGGCCATCGCTGCTAAATTTAGTGAAGAAGTGGCTGAAGGAACTTCTATTTTATACGGTGGAAGCTGCAAAGCAAGCAATGCCAAAGAAATATTCGCTAAAAAAGACGTAGATGGCGGATTGATCGGTGGTGCTTCATTAAAAGCCGAAGATTTCATCGGCATCATCAACGGATTCTAAGAATAAGCTCTTTATTCTTTAACGATATTTTCGAAAACCATGGTTCTGAACTCAAAAGAATCGTGGTTTTCTTTTTGCTTAAACCTGAACCATTTCCCTTGTATTTTAGACGAAAATTGCCCTGCAAATTCACTTTTTTGAAACTTCGTATCACTTAATTTGTAATTTAGTTGCGGAATGCGGAGTGAATTATACCCAACCAATGATTCAGAAAGCTGGCCGGTTCAAAGCACCAGAAAAGAAGGAAAAACCGCCACTGCACTGTTCCCCGTTCAACTAAGTATGACCGACCCCAATTCCGGATTTATCAACTTTTATTTTCAACCAAGTACTACTTATTATTGGCTTGCAGTAAGCCTTCTGCTTGCCTTTGTTCAGTTTATCCTTATCCGGAAAAGAAAACAAAAACTACTCAATCAGTTACCCGATATCCTGATTATCTGCCTAACAGGAATCGTTGGTTTTTAGCCGTGAATTTCTTCCCCAAAAAAATTTTCAGCTAGAAGGGAAAGCAAAAAACAGAGGCCGCCATTCGATACCCGGATGGCTGTTTTTTTATACCTTCACAAAAAAATTTTCCCATGGACTATAAAAAAGTAAGCATCGAAATAACCCCCTTCCAGGAATGGCTTCGCGAAGTGTTGACAGCGCAGCTTGCCGACATTGGGTTTGATAGTTTTGTGGATTCTGAAATGGGATTCGACGCTTATATTCCGGCCTCGGAATACCACAAAGGAGAATTGAACGAGGTACTGAACGAGTTCTCTGAAGACTTTTGTTTTGATGTAAAATCGGAACTGATTGAAGACCAGAACTGGAACGAAGAATGGGAAAAGAATTATTTTAAACCGCTGGTAATTGCTGATGAGTGCGTGGTTAGGGCACCTTTTCATACCGATTACCCCAAGCTGAAGTACGAAATTGTGATTGAGCCCAACATGGCTTTCGGAACCGGCAACCACGAAACTACTTCGCTGGTGCTCGAATCGATCCT
>JBKDZK010000018.1:0-9842 GCA_047971205.1 Draconibacterium sp. | reverse complement strand
ATGGCTGACAGAGGGGTGAAATAAAGAAAATTCGATTTTCAGCGATTTAGCTGAAATGAAGTTGGCGTAATACTCCTTGGCTCTGCCACGGGGATAGTCAACTTCAAGAATTTTCTTTAATAGTATCTTCATTGAAATGATAAGGCACAGTATCGTTCACGTACAATGTTGGGTTTATAGCTAATACAGGACTTATAGAAAGAAAGATAATTGCGAATGCGATAATAAAAAACGCCCCACCAATCGGCGGAGCGTTTTCAATATGCTTTTTGAATAAGAATTCAATTATTCTTCGCGGCGTGGGCGGAACTCTCTGCGGTCGCCACCACCACGACGGTCGTCTCTTCGATCGCCACCTCTGCGGTCGCCACCACGGAAATCCCTGCGGTCGCCACCTCTGCGATCGCCACCACGGCTATCCGAACGAGGTTCTCTTGGCGGACGTTCTACATAACCTTCGGGTTTTGGAAGAAGTACTTTGCGCGAAAGTTTCAGCTTACCGGTTTTTTCATCTACACCGATCAGTTTCACTTCCATCATTTCTCCTTCTTTGCAGAAATCTTCGGCTTGTTCCACGCGGTTCCAATCCATTTCCGAAACATGAAGCAAGGCTTCTTTTCCGGGCAGAATTTCGATGAAAGCACCAAACGACACTACTGATTTAACTTTTCCGGTGTAAACTTCGCCTACTTCAGGAATAGCAGTAATGGCTTTGATTCTTGCTTTTGCAGCTTCAATTGGTTCCTTGCCGGCACCTGAAACCTGCACCAGACCCAAGTCTCCCACTTCCTCAATCACGATCACGGTCTGGGTTTCTTCCTGGATAGCCTGGATAACTTTTCCACCCGGTCCAATCACTGCACCAATCATGTCTTTCGGTATCTGAATGGTTTCGATACGTGGTACATTTGGTTTGTAATCTTCGCGTGGTTCAGAAATTACTTCCGTCATTTTACCCAAAATGTGCAAACGCCCTTCTTTTGCCTGTTGCAACGCCTGCGACAACACTTCGTACGAAAGACCATCTACTTTAATGTCCATTTGAGTAGCGGTAATACCTTCGGCACTTCCGGTTACTTTAAAGTCCATATCTCCCAGGTGGTCTTCGTCTCCGAGGATGTCAGAAAGAACAGCAAATTTATCGGAGCCTTTATCGGTAATTAATCCCATGGCAATACCCGATACCGGTTTTTTCATTTTGATACCCGAATCCATCATGGCCATTGTTCCCGAGCAAACGGTTGCCATCGACGATGAACCGTTTGATTCCAGGATGTCGGTTACGATACGAACCACATAGGGGAATTCTTCCGGCATCATATTTTTCAGTGCACGAAGCGCCAGGTTTCCGTGACCAATTTCGCGACGTCCCAAACCACGTGGTGTTTTAGGTTCGCCAACACTAAACGGAGGGAAGTTGTAGTGTAACAGGAACTTCTCTTTTCCCTGAACAGTTACACCATCAATAATTTTCTCATCCATTTTGGTACCCATGGTTACTGATGTCAGTGCCTGGGTTTCGCCACGGGTGAAAATGGAAGAACCGTGTGCTCCCGGAAGATAATCGACTTCTCCCCAAATTGGGCGGATTTCGTCGGTTTTTCTGCCATCCAGACGCATGCCTTCGTCGAGGATCATGCGACGCATCGCTTCTTTTTCCACATCGTGGTAGTATCTCTTGATCAGGTTAACTTTTCTGTCCAGCTCTTCGTCTTCGGCATTGTCTGCTTTAAACTTTTCAATCCACTCGTCGCGAAGGGCCTCGAAAGCTCCGTAACGTTCACTTTTATTAGTGATCTGCTGCGTTGCAATTGCATAGCACTGTTCGTAGAGCTCAGATTTTACGCGGGTGCGAAGCTCCTCGTCGTTGTTTTCATGGCAGTATTCACGTTTTACAACGCCCAATTCAGCTGCCAGTTCTTCCTGAACTTTACAGTGTTTTTTGATTTCTTCGTGCGCTGTTTTAATAGCTTCCAGCATCACTTCTTCCGAAACCTCTTTCATCTCGCCTTCCACCATCATGATGTTGTCGTGCGATGCACCCACCATAATGTCAAGGTCTGCCTCGGCCAATTGAGAGTAAGTTGGGTTGATAATGAATTCGCCGTTTACACGAACCACGCGAACTTCCGAGATCGGAGTTACGAAGGGAACGTCAGAAACTGCGATGGCTGCTGATGCTGCCAAACCTGCCAGTTGATCAGGCATTTCATCTTTTCCCGAAGAAATCAATGAAATCATTACCGCTGTTTCAGCGTGATAGTCGTCCGGGAAAAGCGGACGGAGTGCACGGTCAACCAAACGTGCCACCAGAATTTCTTCATCGCTCGGACGGGCTTCTCTTTTCATAAAACCGCCGGGGAAACGGCCTGCAGCCGAAAATTTTTCGCGGTAATCCACTGATACCGGCATAAAATCAACGTCTTCTTTGGCTTCTTTGGCTGATACAACCGTAGCCAGCAACATGGTGTCACCCATTCGTACCACTACCGAACCATCAGCCTGTTTGGCCAACTTCCCGGTTTCAATGGTAATCGTCCTGCCATCGGCAAGTTCGATTGTTTTAACTGTTGCGTTTACCATAATTTTAAACTAAATCTTTAAATATTAAATTACAATGGGTGGTGAGGTTTTGCAATTTACTAAAAAAAGAAAGGCAACACTCATTGCATTGCCTTTCCATATGAATTACTTACGTAAGTTCAATTCTTTGATGATCGCACGGTAACGTTCGATATCTTTTTTGATCAGGTAGTCAAGTAAACTTCTGCGTTTACCAACCAATCTAATCAATGCACGACGGGTGCTGTGGTCTTTTTTGTTTTTCTTCAGGTGTTCAGTCAGGTGATTGATCCTGAATGTGAACAATGCGATCTGACCTTCAGCACTTCCTGTGTTGGTTGCGCTTTTGCCGTGTTGAGCAAAAAGCTCTTGCTTTTTTTCTGCTGTTAAATACATTTTAAAGAACTTGTTTTGTTATACAATCTTTAAGTCGCAGCATCGCTGTCAATTACAACGACTTAAAATTAATTCGGCGCAAAAGTAGGCAAAAGATTTTGATTTACAAACAGATAATTCACTGAATATTGTAATCGCAAAACCGAAATAAGCCCAGCAGATCAGAGAGGAATTGTGGGGGTTGTATTTATGTTAGTGATTGATTTCGAGGATATTCACCAAAATATGTTAATAACTACACATGTAAATACTCTTTTTTGATAGATTGGGTTAGTATTATTGTAGTACCCTTATTTTTTATCATTAATTAGAATTAGGGGTGGCTGGTGAGCTGCCCTTTTTCTACGCCTGCCGATCACTCTTTCTCTTTTAAATCAAAACCAAACTACTTTCCTTATTAATGTTTGAACGGTTTGAAGCACGTTGATCGGTTTTGCGGGTTGACTATTAAACTTTCGGGTTTGTTTCGCGTCCAATCCTCAGATTAAACGGTATGAAACAACATTCACTGTTTTCAAAATTTGTCTCGTGGCTGGCTTCGCCGGAGGTTTTTGGGAATGTATCTAAAAGTCTCGTCGGTACATGGTTTCTTTTTGAATACTATATGGATGAGAGAGAAGAGCTTGTTCATATGCGTGAATTTGACCTTCAGCGTGAAAAGCAACAGGTAGTGATAACTTTCTTCGACGATGAATTTGAGGTGAACGCTCATATTTCAGTACCCCTGGTTGCGCGGCTGAAAAAGGGCCGGTGGAGTGTCGCAAAAAACTTTATCACCTTTATCGATCCGGAAAATTTTCGCAACAATGTTGAATTTCAGTTTGCTTTTGAAAAAGGCAATATCAAGCTCCTAAAAAAGGACGAGCGGGGAATGATCGAGTTTTTTGGATTCTTTAAGCCTGCGGTTGATGCTCAGAAATCTAACTGAACGGTTAGCAGGATTTACTTTTGTATAACTCCAATGCTGCCGGAAACGGTTGCAGTGCCCGTTCAAAAATTCCCAAAGAATACGCAATGGGTAACCCGTAGTTCGTGATGGGGACTCCTGCCTGCCGGGCTTTCATGATACGGCTTAGCATTTCTCTTCTGTTCCACATGCAGGCTCCACAATGAATAATCAGTTTGTAGTCCGAAATATTTTTGGGGAAATCGTGCCCGCGCATGTTGTCAATCTGTAGCTTTCCTCCCACGTACTGTGTCAGCCAGCGGGGAATTTTTACCGTTCCGATGTCTTCCCCGATCGGATGATGTGAACAGGCCTCGGCAATCAGCACTTTATCTCCTGTTTTAAGCTGGTCGATCGCCATCGCACCTCTTACCATTTCGGTAAGATCGCCCTGGAAGCGTGCAAAAAGGATGGAAAACGAAGTCAGCGGGATTTCCGGCGGAGTGTCGGCGGCCACTTTTAAAAATGCCTGCGAGTCGGTCACCACCAGTTTGGGCGGCTTGTTGAACCGCGATAAAGCTTCTCTTAATTCCCGTTCCTTTACTACTACCGAAAAACAATCGTTGTCCAGCAGATCGCGGATGCTTTGCACCTGGGGAAGGATCAATCTTCCTTTGGGAGCTTCTTTGTCGATCGGCACGACCAGAACGGCTGCTTCTCCCGGGCCCACCAAATCGGCCAGGATACTGGGGCGATTGATGTAGTCGTCGGGAGCCGAGCGTAAGAGCTTTTGTCTTAATTCAGGCAAGCCGGCACCTGTTGCAACCGAAGTCTGTACATAGTTGATTTTTATCGAATCAAAATCTGCGGTTAACGATAGATTCTCCGCATACCGGTCGCATTTATTGAAAACAATGATAAAGGAAATGTCGCGGTCTTTCAGCTCGTCCATCAGCTTTTGCTCGTATTCTCCAAAATCCTGAGAATTGGTAACAATCAGCCCCAGATCAGTGCGGTCGAAAACAGCCAGTGTTTTGGCAATTCGTTTCTCTCCCAAGTCACCCACATCGTCAATCCCGGCGGTATCAATAAACAAAACCGGGCCCAGCGGAAGCAATTCCATGGGTTTTTCAACAGGGTCGGTAGTGGTTCCGGCTACTTCCGAAACGATGGAAACGTCCTGTTGCGTAAGGGCATTCAAAATACTTGATTTGCCTGCATTTCTTCGTCCAAAAATGCCGATATGTAAACGAAATGTTTTTGGTGCCCGCATGTTAATCTATTGTTTTTATGGACTGTAACCAGAATTGTGTTGCAATGATAGCCAAAAAAAGGGTGCTGTTCGCACCCCTTTCAGAATTATAATCGTTCTTCGATTACTTCTTTGCTCCGCAGCAGCCTTTTTTTGCCGGCGCTTCCTGTTTTTCAGAACCACAGGTTTTTCCGGAAGCAGCACAGCTTTTCTTTTGTGTTTCTGTGCAGCCGGTTGCTTTTTTTGCATCTTTTTCTTTTACTTCTGCGTTTTTCTTTTCAGTTTTCTTTTTGTCTTTTTCTTCTTCTGAAATTGCAGAATTGTTGTCGTCGTCAGCTACGATGGTAACAGCATCTTTTTCTGTTGAAATCACTTTGGTTGAGCTGTTTGCTATTGATACTCCGTAGACTGCAACAAGGGCAAGGATCAAGAAAATTTTCTTCATTGTGAATTTAATTTTTAAGTTATAAAATGAAATAATTCTTCCTGTTTTAATTTAGATTCAATATTAATTAGATTCAAATAAAAATCCAAATGAATATTAAGATTTTTTTATATTAAACAAGGTTGTTTTTATTTGGAGCTGAATATCAGTCAGTTAAAAATGTTAATGACCTGTTGGCGCCAGTTGTACAATTAGTTGCCTAGTTTGCAGACAGCTTCCGGAATAACAGGATTGACTTTCCCGGGCATGATGGATGATCCGGCCTGTAATGCGGGAAGGTTTATTTCGCCCAATCC
Organism: Draconibacterium sp.; assembly: GCA_047971205.1. Lineage (GTDB taxonomy): Bacteria > Bacteroidota > Bacteroidia > Bacteroidales > Prolixibacteraceae > Draconibacterium. The sequence goes on along the minus strand of JBKDZK010000018.1, from coordinate 4,005 downwards.
GGCATGTGGGGCACTGGCTAAAAGACGCAGGTCGTTGCTGATTTTAAGCAAGTTGGTGGCAGATGCTTTTAAAATCCCGGATACTTCCACAAAAACATCGGTATTTTGGGTGTTGTCGATCAGGTTTTCGCTGCGTGCCAGTCCGATGTTTTCAATGGCGTTAGCTTTGGCTTCATCTTGCCAGTAGCCTAATTGACGATTGATTTGCGCACAGGCCAGCTTTACTTCTCCGTAAGCTTTTATCTGTTCAGGATGAACCGGTCTCCCGGAAAGCGGAAAATTCTCCACGGCTCTGGCGGTGTGGATTCCCCACAAAGCATCGGCAGGAATTTGTTTAGTGCCAAGCAGATCAGTTTCTATTCTTGTCTGTACCATGATTCACCTGATTTTAGGATTAAAGGATTTTGTTATTGTGGACCCTTTTGAATTGGAGGCTATTCGCTCCGAAATTTATAAGCAACCCAATTTTCATCTTATAAGCTTCCAGGTAATTCATGGCTTGATTCAAATGAGAGCCATCCAATTCACTTCTGGCTTTTATTTCAACCATAATGTTTTCTTCCACAAAAAAATCAACCCGTCTTGTTCCTATTTCCAAATCACGATAAAAGACAGACATTATCTTTTCTCTTTCAAAGTTTATATTTTGATGATCGAATTCGATGGCCAGGGCTCTCTGATAAATTACTTCCTGAAAACCATTTCCGAGAGCCCGGTGAACTTGCACGGCACAACCTATTATTTTATGGGTAAGTTCTTCGTGTTCCATATTTTGCCTGATTTCCCATAAAGTTAGGATTAATCAGGCAATCAGGAAAATCCTTGAAATCAGGGTTCAGACTTTTACTAGCAATAAACATCGTCCCTGCCTGCTTCAACTCTTTTTACCAGTTTTTCTGCACGCTGACGCGCCACGCCCGACATGTTGCCGATGGTTTGCTGAATGAGCTGATTTCCTGCTTCAACCGTTTCAGGAGAGGCAAAATTCTGCAAATATTCTTTGAATGAACTTACAGCATTTGGTCCGCAATGCAGTTTTATGTCTCCCGGTTTGGCCAGGTCCATAAAATCCTGACCGGTGCGGCCAAGCCGGTAACAAGCGGTGCAGAACGATGGAATATAACCCATCGCTGCCACATCACGGATCACCTCGTCGAGCGAGCGGTGATCGCCTAAACTGAATTGTCCTGAAATATCGTCTTCCTCTTCGTATCCGCCCGGATTGGTTTTACTTCCCGCAGAAATCTGGCTAACACCCATGGCAAAGGTTTCGCGGCGCATTTTGGCCGTTTCACGTGTCGACATAATGATGCCGGTGTAAGGTACTGCCAGACGAAGAATGGCTACGATCTTTTTGAAATCGGCATTCGAAACCGGGTAGGGAGGATTGGAAGCCATATCACTGTTGGTAGCCGGCTCCATACGCGGAACGCTGATGGTGTGGGGCCCAACTCCGAATTTGTCTTCCAGTTCGTTGATATGCTGGATCATCGCCAGAATCTCAAAACAATAATCATACAGTCCGAAAAGAACACCTATTCCCACATCATCGATACCTGCTTCCATGGCACGGTGGAGCGCCCACACCCGCCAGTTGTAGTCTTTCTTTTTTCCGCCCTTGTGTACCTTGGCGTACGTTTCGCGGTGGTAGGTTTCCTGGAAGATTTGGTAAGTGCCAATATTTGTGCTCTTTAGTTGCTTGAACTCATCCGTGGTTAGCGGCGCTACATTTACATTCACGCGCCGGATTTCTCCATGTTCCGATTTTACACTGTAGATCGTTTTTACGGAATCCAGTACATATTGCAAGCCTTCTTTGGGGTACGACTCGCCGGCTACCAGCAAAATACGTTTGTGCCCCTGCTTGATCAGCACTTCCACTTCGCGGGCAATGTGTTCCTGCGACAAGGCATGGCGGTTAATGCCTTTGTTTGAAGCTCGAAACGCACAATACAGACATTCGTTGGCACAAAGGTTTGAAATGTAGAGTGGCGCAAACAAAACCAACCGTTTTCCGTAAATGGTGTCTTTTACCCGGTTGGCGGTGTTGTAAAGTTCTTCCAGCATTTCAGGTTCCTGAATACAGGTAAGCACGGCCACTTCGTCGAGCGTAAGGCCTTTCATTTCGGTGGCGCGGGCCAGAATTTCGCGAATTCTGGACGGATCCGGGGTCTGGTTGTCTTCCAGTGCATCCCAAACTTTTTGTTCGTTGATAAAATCGGCAGGTACGTTATACATAGTGCTTAAATGTTTAAAGTGGATGTTATTGTTTGGTAAGTCCTGATTTTACTGAAACTCCCGGAATGTTGCCCAGTTTTCCGGTCATCCGGCCCAGCTCGTCGGTGGTGGCATCGATAACGAGTGTAATCACCGAAGCATTTTCCTTTACTTTCGGAAGACCGGTACGTGCCAGTATCAGTTCCGAAAAATCGCTTAAAATGGCATTTACATGAGCCGCACATTTTTCGCGATCGTCGATGATAATGCCAACAAAACCCAAACGTTTCATTTTATTGAATACTTAAATTTTAATACTGAACCATCAGCCTAAAATGGATTAAACAAATACTGCGGGAATAAAATGGAAATCAGACTAATTAGTAAGGATCACTTACATTAATCGACTTATGTTTTCCCTAAAGTCAGCCGCAGCCTTCCCGCAGGAACTCGAAGCAAAAATAAACTTAATTTCAATAGATTACCATGAGAAAAGTTGGTATTCGTTATTTCCGGGTGAAACTTAATTTCAGCTTAGTAAAACGACTAAAAATACTACTTTTGCTGCCACAAACTTTAGCACATTGGAAAGACAAGAGATCATACAATTACTTCAGTTAAAAGGAGCCGAACGCACGGCTATGTTGCAACGTGCCCGCAAGGTAAAAATCAGCGAAGCAGGCAACAAGGTTTACTTTCGGGGCTTGATCGAATTTTCGAATGTGTGCTCGAAAGATTGTTTGTATTGCGGCATTCGGAAAGGCAACGAAAAAGTATTGCGCTACGATGCCAAAGACGATGAAATTCTGAATGCCTGCCGCTTTGCGTGGGAGAACCGTTTTGGTTCGGTGGTGTTGCAGTCGGGCGAATTGTCGTCGCCTGCTTTTGTAAAACGTGTGGACGATCTGCTGAGAAAGATCAAGCAACTTTCGAACAACGAGCTGGGAATTACGCTGAGTTGCGGCGAACAGTCGCTCGAAACTTACCGCCGCTGGTTTGAAAGCGGTGCGCACCGTTACCTGTTGCGGATCGAATCATCAACCCGGGAATTGTACTACAGGATCCATCCCGAAAACGATCATCATTTATTTGAAAAAAGACTGGAGTCGCTGGCTTCTCTCAAAGAGGCCGGTTACCAGGTGGGAACGGGTGTAATGATCGGACTGCCGTTTCAAACCTACGAACACCTGGCCGACGATCTGTTGTTTTTCAAAAAACTCGACATCGATATGTGCGGGATGGGACCGTACATCGAGCATGCCGATACACCGCTTTATGAACACCGGCACGTGCTGATGAGCAAACAGGAGCGTTTTGACCTGGCGCTGAACATGGTGGCGGTTCTGCGTTTGCTGATGCCCGACATCAACATTGCGGCAGCTACGGCTTTGCAGGCCATCGATCCGGCGGGGCGGGAGAAGGCGCTTGCTGTAGGTGCCAATGTTATTATGCCTAATTTAACTCCAACAGTCTATCGCGAAGAATACCAACTGTACGAGAACAAACCTTGCCTCGACGAAGATGCCGAACTGTGCCGGAACTGTCTCGAAGCGCGCATCAGTTTAGCTGGTGCCGAAATTGGTTACGGCGAGTGGGGGGATTCCAAACATTTTCATCAGCGAAACAAAAATTAATTATGAGAAGTCGCGGTTTAATCTAATAATTCCCCTTGGCTCTGCCACGGGGATAGTCAACTTCAAGAATTTTCTTTATTCCGTGACCGTGATGTGAAAACAGCGTTCGTTGCGTTCGGTAACCACCACACAGCGGCCTTCTTTCCGCAATTCG
>JBKDZK010000017.1:0-4001 GCA_047971205.1 Draconibacterium sp. | reverse complement strand
ACCCCTTGATTATCAGGGTGTTACATTTTTAAAATGTCGAAAAAAGTTGAATTTTATGTTTTTTAGGGGGTAAAATGCTCACCTTGGGTTAAGGAATACTTTAGAATACAGCAGGCAGTGGACGGTTTCCATTGCAGGGGGCCGTCCATGTGGGTGGGGGTTCCTGACAGGCGAATATGAAGAAGGTAAAAAGGGGGGCGCAGTAGCGATAGTAAAAAGAAATTGGTGGTAATTGCTTTGGAGGTTTTGGACAAAAAAAGCCGTCCTTTGCAGAACGTCTTTTCTTTATAAAATAATTTCTTCCTGATTCTCGTCGTAAAAGTGATATTCCAAAAAAGAATATGCACTGTTACATTCAATGTCCACCCATTTCAGGTACTTAAAAAACCATTGGTTGCGCTTGCTTTTAAAACCTTTTGTAAGATAAGCTGCAACATATGGATGAACTTTGAGTTGTAATTTCTTTTTATTCAGCTCTCTCAGAGCATATCGCACTTTGCCGTCAATATCATCGGCAAATAAAACAGAGGGCACAATTTTACCAGTTCCATTGCAAGTCGGACAAACTTCAGCCGTTTCTACTTTCTCTTCCGGTCTTACTCTTTGTCGCGTAATCTGCATCAGGCAGAACTTGCTAAGTGGCAAAATGTTGTGCTTAGTCCGATCGTTGGCCATCACCTCGCGCATGTAATCATTTACTTTCTGGCGATTGGTAGCCACATGCATGTCAATGAAATCAATAACGATGATTCCACCCATGTCTCTCAACCGTAATTGTCTTGCTATTTCGTCACAGGCAGCCAGGTTTACTTCCAGGGCATTTGATTCCTGGTCGTTTCCGGCTCTTGCGCGGTTTCCACTGTTAACATCTATTACATGAAACGCTTCAGTATGTTCTACAATTAAATAGGCACCATCTTTAAAGGAAACAGTTTTCCCGAACGAGGCCTTTATTTGTTTTTCGATGCCATAATGCTCGAAAACAGGCTGTCGTCCCTTGTAGTACTTGACAATTTTTCGTTTGTCAGGCTGAATGCTACCTATGTAATCGGCAACTTCGTCGAACGCCGACTGGTCGTTTACAATAATACTGTTAAAGTCAGGATGATAAATATCGCGCAATAAAGCTGTAGTTCGGTCAATTTCGCCAATTACCAGCGAAGGAGCCTGAACTTTGCGAAGCTTGTTAAAAGTAGTTTCCCATTTATCGACTAAACGGCGCAGTTCCTGATCGAGTTCGGCAACTTTTTTACCCTCGGCTACGGTTCGGATAATCACCCCGTATTTTCGGGGTCTAATACTTTGTACCAGTTTTTTTAACCGGCTTTTTTCTTCGTTGGTTTTGATTTTTTGCGACACTGAAATTTTGTCGCTAAACGGCATCAAAACCAGGTTTCGACCTGCGATCGAAATTTCGGAAGTCAGTCTGGGACCTTTGGTCGAAATAGGTTCTTTTGCAACCTGTACCAGAATTTTCTGACCTACCTTTAAAAGCTCATTTATCTTACCTTCCTTGTCAATATCGGGTTCGGATTGAATCCGCGAGATGGAAGAAACTTTGTTTTTTCGGGACGAAACAATTCGCAAAAATTTGTTTAACGTGGCAAATTGTGGCCCCAAGTCAAGGTAATGTAAAAAAGCATCCTTACTGTAACCGACGTCAATGAACGCTGCATTTAAACTGGGCATTGTTTTCTTTACTTTTCCGAGATAAATGTCTCCGACTGCAAACTTTGCCCCGCTTCTTTCTCTACTTAGTTCTACAAGCTTTTTATTTTCCTGTAAAGCAATAACAATTTCGGAAGGAGTTACATCAATAATTAAATCGCTACTCACAACCTAAATTTTAGAACGTAATTTTTATAAGGTTAATACTACTATTTATAACAGATTAAACCTAAGGCATTAACTACCTTAGGTTTAACCATATCTCTCAGAGTTTTAGCAGACTAAAACCCTATTTTTTCTTCTTATGCCTGTTTTTACGCAATCTTTTTTTGCGCTTATGAGTGGCCATCTTGTGTCTTTTTCTTTTTTTCCCGCTTGGCATAACTCTATTTTTTTACTTGGTTTTTAACTTCAGCTACAAATGTTTTCGCTGGCTTAAACGAAGGAATATTGTGAGCTGGAATAATAATAGTAGTGTTTTTAGAGATATTCCTGGCTGTTTTTTCCGCTCTTTGCTTCACTACAAAACTACCAAATCCTCTCAGGTAAACGTTTTTTCCATCCACAAGTGAATCTTTTACAGTTTCCATGAAAGCCTCTACCGTCTTCTGAACAGTTACTTTTTCAATTCCAGTTTCTTTCGAAATCTCATTTACAATATCTGCCTTAGTCATCTCTTAAAATATTTAGTTTTCAATATATTAATCGTTTTTATTCGAGTTTGCAAAAATAAAAATATTTTAAACATCGGAAAGCATTTCAGTTAAATTATTTTAGTTTTAATCAAGATTTTAAGTGGATTAGCTATTAATATGCAAGAATTCAAAACAGCGATATATAAGTGGTATCATTTTAACCACCGTGATTTACCATGGCGCCAAACAAATGACGCCTATGAGATCTGGATTTCCGAAATCATCCTGCAACAGACAAGGGTGGCCCAGGGAACAGCCTACTATCTCCGTTTCATTGAGCGGTTTCCAACGGTAAGCGACCTGGCTTCGGCACATGAAGACGAGGTGTTAAAACTATGGCAGGGACTGGGTTATTATTCGCGGGCGCGAAACCTGCATGCCGCTGCAAAAACCATTGTTAACGATTACGCGGAAACCTTCCCCCGCTCATATGAAGAAATCGTAAAGTTAAAGGGAATTGGCCCCTACACGGCAGCTGCTGTTGCCTCTATTGCGTTTTCTCTCCCCTTTCCCACCATCGACGGAAACGTTTACCGGGTGCTTGCCCGCTATTTTGGGGTATCGGTGCCCATCGATTCCACGCAGGGAAAGAAGGAGTTTGCATGGCTGGCAACCGAACTGGTGGATAAAAACAATCCCGGATTACACAACCAGGCACTGATGGAGTTTGGAGCTTTACAGTGTGTACCGCAGTCGCCCGATTGTCTGGAATGCCCGTTGCATTCAACCTGTCATGCGTTTTTAAACAAACAGGTTTCCGTACTTCCGCAGACAGAAAAGAAAACAAAGCAATCGTTCCGCTACTTCTACTATTTCTTAATGGAAGCCGGGAAAGACATCTTTATGGAGAAACGAACTGAAAACGACATCTGGAAGAATCTTTACCAGTTACCGATGGTTGAATCAGAGCGCGAACTCAGCGAGCAGGAGCTTCTGAACCTCCGGATTCCTTTTCTGAACCATGACAACTATAATATATTATCCGTTTCCGGAGAAAAGAAACATGTATTAAGCCACCGTATTATTATGGCCCGCCTAATCCGGCTCGAAATTTCGGAAGATTCTGAGATTCGTCCGCCTCTGTTGCGGGTAAATAAAAAAGATATTTCTAAATTTGCTGTACCCAGGTTAGTGGAACTCTTTTTAAAAGAGTATAAATTAGAACAATAATAGAAGTGAAACGAGCATGACAAAATTATTGACGCATTCGACAATAGCTAAATCATGCGAGTTGCATCTTATACCATAGTAATTGAACATTTAATACGATGAAAAATTCATCCATCCAATAAATGTTAACCTAAAAAAGTAAAAATCATGTCAGTAAACAAAGTTATTCTAGTAGGAAATGTGGGAAAAGACCCCGAAATCAGACATTTGGACAGTGGAGTTGCTGTAGCGAATTTTCCGTTGGCCACTTCTGAAACGTATACCGCCAAAAACGGCGAAAAAGTAACCACCACCGAATGGCACAACATTGTATTATGGAGAGGCCTGGCCGATGTGGCCGAAAAGTACGTAACCAAAGGCCGCCAGTTGTACATTGAAGGCAGAATCAGAACCCGGTCGTACGACGACAAAGACGGGAACAAAAGATACACGACCGAAATATATGGCGATGTGATGCAATTACTGGGC
>JBKDZK010000016.1:0-3418 GCA_047971205.1 Draconibacterium sp. | reverse complement strand
CCCGGATTTACACGCGATTCTACCATTATCGAGTACAATTCGGATCATCCGGGAGCCGAAACCACCTGGAATTACATTGGAAATGCATGGGCGAGTGCGGTCAATACGCCTTTTCGCTACTGGAAAAAGGAATCGTACGAAGGAGGGAGTGCCACTCCGTTTATTGTACACTGGCCTGCTAAACTGAAGAAGCAGGAAAATACGATCAACCGTGGCTTGGCGCACGTAATCGATATTTTGCCCACTTGTCTGGAACTTTCGGGGAGCACATATCCGGAAACGGTTAACGGCCAGAAGGCGGTGCCCCCGGTGGGGAAAAATCTGTTACCGCTGCTTTTTAACGAAACAGAATCGATACACGATACACTGTATTGGGAACACGAAGGTGTCCGCGCCATCCGGATGGGAGACTGGAAAATGTCGGCACTGCCAAACCGGGAGTGGGAATTGTTTAACTTAGCAGCTGATCATACCGAAACCAACGATCTTTCGGCTGAACTTCCGGAGAAAGTGAAAGAAATGGACGAGGCCTGGAAAAGCTGGGCACATTCCATTGGAGTGCGCTGACCGGATATTTTTGACATCAACTTAAATCAAACCTAATAATGAAACAAATCAAAATCAGTTTAAATGAATTTGCGCTTGTATTGCTTTTGGGGCTAATAACCTTTGTTACGGGGTGTCAGCCGGCAAAAGAACCGCTGAAATTTGACAACCCGTTACCCGTTGAATTTGGCGATCCGTATATTCTGAAAGCATCGGATGGAATGTATTACATGGTCGGCACCGGTGGTGTGAAGGATGGCTTCAAAATGTATTCGTCATCGGACTTAAAAAACTGGAAAGACGAAGGCCGCATTTACCAGGGAAATACAGATGATTCGTGGAATATCGCCAATTTCTGGGCGCCCGAATTGTACGAAAAAGACGGGAAGTTTTATTTGCTGTTTAGTGCCGACTGGCGCGAAAATCCCACCAACGAACTCGAAAACTTCCGAATCGGGGTAGCAGTTGCTGATAATCCAACCGGACCTTACGCCGATCTGATGGATCGTCCGATATTTGATCCGGGATATCCTGTTATCGATGGAAACCTTTGGTTTGAAAACGACAAAGTTTACCTGTATTATTCACGCTGCTGCTATAAAAATCCGGTGGAAAGCGAAGTGGCCGACTGGGCCCGTGAAAAAGGGATGTTCAAGGAGATTGAAGAGAGCTGGATTTACGGGGTAGAACTTCAGGCTGACTTCTCTGGGATTATCGGAGAACCCAAACTATTGCTGCGTCCCCCGGTGAAGATGGACGATCAGCAGGCAGAGTGGGAAAGCCGTTCGGTAACCTCGGGCGAAGTAAACCGCCGCTGGACCGAAGGTTCGTTCCTGCTGAAAAACAAGGATACGTATTACATCATGTACTCGGCCAATTACTTTGGCGGGAAAAACTACGCAGTGGGTTATGCCACTTCCGATTCTCCTTTAGGCCCCTTTCAGAAAGCGGCTAACAATCCGGTTTTGCAGAAAAATGTGGAACAGGGAGGAGTGGTAACCGGTACCGGGCATAACTCGGTGACACTGGCTCCCGATGGGGAAACACTGCTGTGTGTGTACCACGGAAGAACTTCAAAAACAGGGGACGAACGTGTGGTTTTTATCGATCCGATGGAGATTGATACGAATGGAAAACTGATTGTTTATGGACCGACGACAAAAGAAGAATAAGGATGACGAAAGTTTGGATTGATCATAAAGAATAGTTCAGAAGATACAACATGAAGCATATTTTTAAACTAATGGTTGCCGCCTTGTTTATAACGGCTTGCACGGCACCACAGAAAGACAGGAAGCAGGAAGCTTATCAAAACCCGGTTATTAAAGGAGATTTCCCCGATCCTACGATTATCAGGGTGGGTGAGGTGTATTATGCCGCCGGCACCAGTAATGATTTTGCTCCCAATTATCCACTCTACGAATCAAAGGACCTGATCAACTGGAAGCGAATTGGTGCCGTTTTTAGCGAGCCGCCTGCCTGGTCTTCGGAAGATTTTTGGGCCCCGGAACTGTATTATAACGACGGAACCTTTTTCTTGTACTATACCACCAAAAGAAAGGATACCGGAATCGCCTGCATCGGTGTGGCAAGCACAAAAAATATTTATGAGGGATTTACCGATCACGGAATTATTATTGAGTGGGGCGACGAAGCCATTGATGCTTTTGTATTTCAGGATGAGGATGGTAAGTTTTACATTACCTGGAAAGCGTATGGTTTGACCGAAGGCCGCGAGATTGAAATCTTAGCGTCTGAATTGAGCGAAGACGGCCTGAGCTTAAAAGGTGAGCATTTTTCGCTGACGGATCAATCAAAAGGTTGGAAAGGTCCGGGACACGAAGGCCAGTGTCTGATAAAACACAACGGCTACTATTACCTTTTGTTTTCGGCGGGCGGTTGCTGCGACAATCGCTGCGATTACCACGTTATGGTGGCGCGGTCCAAAAACTTAAGAGAGGGCTGGGAACAAAATCCTGAACCCATTTTGCAGGGGGGAGAAACCTGGCGTTGTACTGGGCACGGAACGTTGGTGAATACTCCCGACGGACGGTATTTTTACATGTATCATTCGTACAATGCCACCGACTTTGAGTTTATCGGGCGGCAGGGAATGCTGGATAAAATGTTCTGGAACGAAGAAACGGGCTGGCCATATTTTAAGAATGGCACGGCTTCGGTAAGTGCGCCGGTTCCGTTTGAAAATACGGTGCAGAGAATAGATTCTGTTTTTACAGACGATTTCACAACCGACCAATATTTGTCATTTCTGGAATGGGACATAAAAGGAGTAAAATCTGATGCGAAAGCAGCGGACGGCGAGCTGATAATTACCCCGGAACAAAGCGGTACTTCTTTCCTGGGATTGCGGCCCGAAAAAGGAAATTACGAGCTGGTGTCAGAGGTAATTCCTGCAGAAGGACGAACCGGGATCGGTATCTACAGCAATACGAGTTGTTTGTTGAGCCTTGGAGTCGATCAGTCGGGATTGGTGCTTTACCAGGTAAACAATGGCGAAGAACAAGCTCTTTCAGAGGTGGCATTGAATAACCCGGCTTCTGTGTTCTTAAAATACGAAGCTGTATCCGGGCGCTACTTTCAGTTCTTTTGGTCGGAGAACGGTGAAGACTGGATTCCGGTACAGGTGAACCAGCAACAGCAGGTTGACGGGACCTTTCTGGCTCAATGGGGATTTTCTCCCCGCGTTGGTTTTATTACCCAAGGAGGCGTCAAAAACGCTTTCCACTTTTCATCAATAACAATAACAATACTTCGTTAAAAATGTGTATAACTATCTGAAAATAAGTAAAATAAGTGATTAAAATATTTGTTTAAACCCCTGATAATCAGTATCTTAATGGATTTTACCACA
>JBKDZK010000015.1:0-8661 GCA_047971205.1 Draconibacterium sp. | reverse complement strand
CCAGGATATTTTCGAGCGAAGTCTCACTCAAAAACAAACAACTGCTGGTTTTATTGCTCAGGCGCTCGGCACGCAGTTTTATTTGCTGCAGGCTTTCCTCTCCCGAGATGTAGAGAATATTCTTCCCGTTCAAACCCAACGCCATTTGCAGGGCCAGTGTAGATTTCCCGATACCGGGATCGCCCCCCAGCAATATCAGCGAACCGGGAACAATGCCCCCGCCCAGCACACGGTTAAATTCTTCGATACCTACCGAAATACGACTGTTTTTTACGGTTTCGATCTTGTCCAGTGTCAGCGGCTGGTTACCCGAAATCTGCACCGAAAGCTTTGCGCTACTTTGCTTGGTGGCCACAATTTCTTCCACCAAGGTATTCCATTCGCCACAAGAGGTACATTTCCCGAGCCACTTGGGCGACTGTGCGCCACAGTTTTGGCAGGTGTAAATTGTTTTTGCTGAAGGCATATTCAAAAAAATAATTACGACGAAGTTACTATTAAAATCTGACTCTTTATTTCGAAATCACGTTATCCCCTTCCTGCAATACAACACTGAAACCCTATTTTTGGAAACGATTATTTTGAATCCGATTTCATACAAACAACAGGAAAAAATACACAATCCATAAAATTTCAAATATTAAGACAAAACTTACATTTTGTGTTAATCCTACGCTTTATAAATCATTATTCGTCGGAATTTATAATTTTGCTGACGGTGTTTGATAGGGATAGTTTTCACAAAAGTTAATTTAGAGACTCTGCGTTGTGGCTTTCGCCTATAACAGACAAAGCAGGTTTCGGTCGTTTCATGAGAATTGGCGCTAAGCATAAAAACAAAAAAATAGTTGAGGTACTGTTTAAACAGCACTACAGCGAGTTATGCAATTATGCGTATGCAATTGTGAAAGACGACAGCGAAGCCGAAGATATTGTTCAGCAGTTTTTTGTAGATTTTATCGTATACAAAAGATACAAGAAAGTAGAAAGCTCGATGGAATCCTATCTTTTTTGCAGCGTTAAATTTGCAGCCCTCAAATTCTTAAAACAAAAAATCAGGAAACAGCATGTCTTAATTGACGACTATACAAACAGTCTGCCGGCCGATGAAAACAAACCCGGAAACATTAACTACAAAAAAGCTCTGAACCAGGCATTAAACAATCTTCCTCCTCGTTGCAAGGAGGTATTTGTAATGGTTCACCTTCAGCACCTTTCTTATTCTGAAGCCTCAGATGTACTAGGTGTTTCAATCAACACGGTAAAAACTCAGCTCAAAAGGGCCATCAGTATCATTCGCGGGCAAGTACCCTACCCTCTTGAACCCGAATTTGAATAAAAAGACCGTGTAATTCTCCTTTCCTCAAAAACCCACAACAAACAGTAAATCAACACACAAAGAAGCACTATCAATTCCTTGCAATTTTTTTTTATAAAAAAAATTAGTTTTTCTTTCACCCTTTTCTTCTTTTTGAACACTTACAGGTAAACATTAAAACATAACAAACAGAACCAAAAGAACCGATGGAAGACAAAAGACACTACGATGTCAATAAAGCCTGGGAAAACGTGAACTCGGCTGCCACACGCAAGCAACACCGGAGAATAGCGGTTAGAGTGGGTAGTACAACCGTAGTTACGATATTGGCTGTTCTCATATTGATTCCCCTATTCCGAACCAATCCGGTTAGTGAAATGACAGCACAGGAACAATATACCGGCAGGAAAAAAGCGATTCTGTATTTAGCCGATGGGCCAACCGTGGAACTCATGGATTCGCTGGATCACAGTCTGGATCAAATTGTTATTCAGGAGAACATCACACCACTTAATAATACAGCAAAAAACAGCGTAAAAAAGAATGTACTGGAAGTACCGACCGGGGGAGAATACTACTTTGAACTTCCGGACGGTACCAAGGTATGGATCAACTCGCAAACGAGACTTGAATTCCCGTCGGAGTTTATTGGCAAAAAGCGCGAAGTATTTGTGAGTGGGCAGGCTTATTTCGACGTCGTACACAATGCCGAAATGCCTTTTGTTATTCATACGCCGCGCGGAGATGTGGAAGTTAAAGGAACATCCTTCGATTTGAAAGTTTACGATAATGACCAGACTTTTGAAACAACCCTGGTAGAGGGTTCAGTTAGCCTGGCCATTCCGGAACTGCCCAACACATTAATGCGCCCCGGGCAACGATGTGTATTTTCAGAGGCTACCGGAGAGATATCCACTCAAAATGTGGATGTAAAACTTTATACATCCTGGAAGGATGGGGTTTTTTATTTCGAGGATAAAAACCTTTCAGAAATTGCCAAAGAACTGGAACGCTGGTACGAAGTATCTTTTGCATTTACAGATGCAGAAGCTGCCCGGGTAAGGTATTCCGGTCAATACGATAAAAACCAGCAGCTCGACGAAATCCTTCAGCTGCTAAGCCAAACCGGAGGCATCAATTTTATTACGGAGGGAAACACCATTAACATTAAATCACAACCTTCTGGTTAACAGATAGATCATCCATATAATTTGTCTTCGTTCGAAACCGAAGAAGAGTCATCATTGGGCTTTGAATTTCCAAAATCCGAAGGTGAATAGCACGAAATATGCAAAAAAACAAACCATACATGATTAAGAATTTACAAAAAATGATGCGAAAAACTGCATTTACCTTTTTGCTACTGACCTTGTTCAGTACAGCGTATTTTACCTATGCTGAAAATCCACAATCGGGCACTGCAACCGTGACCGTAAAGCAGGTGATGGACCACTTAAAAAAGCAAACCGGGTAAAATTTCTTCTACAGCACCACCAATATCGATACTAAGAAATCGATTCAGGTGAATCTGCGCGATAGTGCGGAGAAGATCCTTGATGCCTTGTCGGATCAGCTTTCGGTGGATGTGGAAGTAAAAGAAAAAATAATCGTACTTACTCCGGCTCCAACAGAAAAAAAGGAAGAACCGGTAGTTGCCCCCGTGAAAACCGAGCAGGAAAAAAAGCGGACAATTACCGGGATGGTAACCGATGAAAACGGAGAAGGCATAATAGCTGCAACCATTACTTACCGCATAAACGGGCTACTTCAGGGCACAACTACCTTGCTCGACGGAACTTTCGAAATCACGATTCCCGAAGAAGTAAAAAGCATTACGGTTAACATGATCGGATACCAGGAAAATGTGGTTGAGATGGATGAAAAGAACCACTATAACATTGCATTAAAACTCTCTCTACAGGGATTGGACGAAGTAGTAGTTACCGGATTTCAGAATGTTGACCGCCGCGAGTTTACCGGGTCGGTACAGAAAGTAAAAATGGCTGACGTTCAGCAGCCGGGACTCGAAACAGTTGACAAAATGCTCCAGGGACAGGTGGCCGGTGTGCAAATTGAAAACGTTTCAGGTACCACCGGGTCACGAAGTAAAATTCGAATCAGAGGAAATTCATCGATCAGTGGTAACCGCGAGCCATTGTGGGTTATCGATGGTGTGGTAATGGAAGATGCCGTAAAAATCAATCCCAACGAATTGTATTCCGGAGACCCAACGACCCTGGTTAGTTCGGCAATTGGTGGCTTGAACCCCAACGATATTGAAGAAATTTCTATCCTGAAAGACGCATCGGCTACAGCGCTTTATGGTACGCAGGCCGTAAACGGTGTAATTGTGGTTACTACCAAACGTGGGAAAAAAGATCACTTTAGCATTGATTATGCGGGAAACTTCACCACAGAAATGAAGCCTGAAATCAACGATTTTTACATGATGAACTCCAACGACAGGATATTGCTGTCGAAAGAAATGTTCAACAAAGGTTTGATGAATTACAACAACCTCGATTACTATGCCGGAGGTTTTGGACAAGCCGTGATGCGCTACTACGACAAATCGATCACCGATGAACAATTCCAACAGGAAGTTTACCGCCTTCGGAAAGAAAATACCGACTGGTTCGACCTGCTGTTCAAAAACTCTTTTAAGATGGAGCACAACGTTAGTATCACTTCCGGTACCGAACGTGCACAATATTACTTTTCGTTGAATTATTTCAAGGATTTAGGTAATACAATCGGGCAAAGCACCGATCGTTACATTGCCAACTTTAAAGCGAATTACAATGTGGCCAAAAACTTCAGGGCAGGCATCAAATTCAACGTCAGCAATAAGGAACAGGAAATATTTAATACCAATACCAACCCATACGTATACGCATTGTCGACCAGCCGGGCCATTCCCGAGAAAGAAGCTGACGGGTCGGATTATTACTATACCTTCAACAAATCGAAAATGAACATTTTCAACGAAATTGAGAATTCATTTTCGAACCTGAGCAACATCGATGCACTTTGCCAGATTGATCTGAACTGGAAAATCCACCCCAATATCGATTTAAATTCGATTATTTCGTTCAGGAAAACTTATTCCCACGTAGAACGGATCTATACCGGGAATTCGAACGTGGCCAATGTTTACCGCGATAATTCCGATTACTTTTTTGTGGATTCGGACGATGAAGATGCCCCCTCTGAAGGAGTAACCATTCTTCCCCGCGGCGGGCTGATGCAAACTAACGACGACCGCAGTTCGTTTTTTACCAACCGAAATACGATTGCCTGGTCGAAAATATTTGACGACCACAAGGTAGATCTTTTCGGAGGGCAGGAATACCGCAGCAAAATCTACGATTACTCTTATGTGTTTGGTTACGGGTACGAATATTACCGTGGCAAAACAGCCAACCCGAGCTACCTGCCCATTAAACGCGCCGAGGTTTATTCGCTTGATCCGTATTTTGGTTTAAATACCAGCCCAACCTATTTGTTCTCGTATTTTGCCACTGCAACCTATACCTACAAAGGAAGATATACCCTTAACGGGAACATGCGTTCGGACGGATCGAACCAGTTTGGAAGAGCTGCACGTTACCGTTTCCTGCCCATTTGGAGCTTGGGAGCCAACTGGAACCTCACCCAGGAAAGCTTTATGAAAGATCAAAAATTCTTTTCCAACCTTGCACTGAGAGGATCTTTCGGTCTTAGGGGCAACGTTTCGGGAAGCTTCTCGCCACAAGTGTTGGCCTACTACGACCTGTCGTATGCTATCGACCCTACTGACAAAGAAGAAGTACTTTACATAATGCAACCGCCCAACCCCGATTTGCAATGGGAAAAGGAACATATTTATAACCTGGCTGTCGACTTCTCGATTAAAAACAATATCAGCGGTAGCGTGGAGTATTACAACCGTAGTAACTTCGATCTGATCAGCCCTTATCCGGTTTCAAGAGTTACAGGTTTCGACCAGGTAAACCTGAACTGGGCAAGTATGCGTAACCAGGGATTCGAACTTGCACTGACCTCGACCAACATACGGACAAACAAACTTACGTGGTCAACCAACTTCACCTTTGGATATAACAAAAACGAAGTTTTGGAGGCCTTTTACACCCCAACACTTCGCACACTTACTTCTAGCAATATAGTGGCCCCGGTGGAAGGAAACCCGATGACCGGTATTTATGCTTTCCGCTTTGCCGGACTGGATGAAGCCGGTATCCCGACTTTCTACGACGCCGATGATAATGTGGTGTACGGAATGGACCTTTCGACCCGCGACATGGACGCGCTGGAATACATGGGAAGCCGCGAGCCTGTTTACTCAGGGGGGATCACCAATACTTTAACGTACAAAGACTTTAACTTTTCGTTGCTGTTTGTATACAGTGGCGGGAATAAAACCCGGCTCGACCCGGTTTACCGATATTATTACCAGGACACCGAAAACGTTTCGCAGGAAATGGTGAACCGCTGGCAATTCCCCGGTGACGAGCAGTACACCAGCGTACCGGCCATTCTCGACCTCGAAACGCAATATGCCATGCAGATACAGGGATATGACATCCCTTATATGTACAACAACAGCAACATCCGGGTGGTGGATGCTTCGTACCTGAAACTGCGCAATGCTGCGATCGGCTATAATATTCGTAGAGAAAAGCACAAAGTTACAGGGGTTGGCGATATTCACCTGCAAATACAGGGACAAAACCTATGGTCGCTTACCCACAAAGACCTGAACGGACGCGATCCGGAAGCCATGGTGCAAGGTTCGAATATTCCACTTCAAACCTCCTTTACATTTAGCGTAAAAGCCAATTTTTAAGAAACAAATAAGTAGTTAAAAATGATTTTCAACAAGAAATATTTTCAAAAGCTAAGCGGGACCGTTCTTTTCGCCGCGCTGCTTTTCACCTCGTGTGAAGACCAACTGAGCACCGATCCGGTGGACAGAGTGGTGCCCCATACCGTGGAAGACTACCACGCCGTAATGGTGGGTGGTTTGCCGGGAGTTTACCATGCCTTTACCGACCTGATGACAGACGATGTGGCAGCCAAAAACTACACGTCATTCAACAACCCAAGTGTTTATTCGGAATGGGGCAAGGCTTACCTGTGGATCGATCAGCGGGCCAGCGATGAAGCCTCATCTCCTGAATATGCCTGGCGCTGGTACTATGCTGATATTTACAAATTAAACCTGGTAATTGCCAATGTAATGGATGCAGAAGGAGACAAAGACTTTGCTGCGTCTATCCTGGGAGAATCACTGCTTTTGCGTGCTTATTCCTACTTTACTTTGGTGAACCTTTTTGGCAAACATTACGACCCGGCCACCGCAGAAACCGATTTAGGCGTACCGGTTTTGCTGGAGCCACTTGAGGCCGGCTTCCATTATTTTAAAAGGAATACCGTGGCCGAAGTGTACAAACAGATTGAAGACGACCTGTTAAAAGGCCTTGAACTGATCGATGACGAATACGTTGAAAAACCCAAATTTCATTTTACCAAAGTTTCGGCCCTGGCTTTTGCCTCGCGTTTTTACCTGTATAAAGGTGATTACCAGCAAACGCTCGAATACAGTAACAAGGCCTGGGCCATTAACTCAACCTTGCTCGACCACAATGACTTCCCGAATGTGGACGAAGGTGAGGTATTTGAACCGCTGCCACATGCCAATAATTACTTTACCGACGACAGGGAAAACGTGCTGTTTATACGCCCCGGTTATTTTGCGGTAAACTACATGCGAAGTGGTTATTATGCCAACGATTTTCTGCACATTTTCGAATACCGTGATTTACGGCGTGAACAAAATTTCACCTTTACCAATCCTTCCGCGCCTAACTACATTACAACAAAGCTTTCATTAAGTTACCAACAGTACAATTTCCCACTGTTCCGAACAGAAGAAGTACTGCTAAACCGGGCAGAGGCCTATGCCAAACTAGGGGGCGACGACAACAAAGCTGAGGCCATCCGTGACATGAACACTTTACGAAAAGTAAGGTTCCGTCCGAAATATTACGTTTCCTACAAATTCAACAATTTTAAAACACAGCAGGAATTGATAGACGCTGTTTTACTTGAACGGCGCAAGGAGCTGTGTTACGAGGGACACCGGTGGTTTGACCTAAAACGCAACGGGGCACCTGAGATCATACACTACTTTAACGGCCAGCAATATACCCTGGAGCAAAACGACCCTCGCTACGTATTGCAGATCCCTGACAACGAATTGATTAATAATCCGGAAATCAAAAAGAACCCAAGATAATTTTGATTATGAAAAGAATATATTTATTGCTTTCAGTTTGTGCATTTATCTTTCTGATGAGTGCCTGTAGCTCAAACGACACAATCGATATAGAGCCGTACGAATACCAGGAAATGGATGTTGACACCACCACAGCTCTTGGGAAAAAGATATACGAAATCAACCAGAAATACGAGTCCAAGATCATTTACAACTGGGATGCACATTTTATCGGAAACGATGCCAATGCTTTTCCTCCCCAGGTAGAAAAGGTGTACGACTTTATTCTGTTAATGGAAGAAATTTGGTTCAAGCCTTACTACAGCGACGAATTTTTGCGTAAAAACCTTCCACGTGAGATTGTGCTGATTGGTGGCGCCATTAATTACGGAGAAGAAAACGGAACCAGTATGAGTGCCGCCGGACAGGCAGATTCGCAGTACCGGATTAACATTGGATTGGTAAACGAATACGCCTCTGATATGGCCCCCAGGGATTACCTGAACTACCGTCTAGAGCTTCAAAAAATTCTTCACCACGAGTTTGCGCACATCCTGAACCGCAGATACGGTTTGCCCAAGGGTTATAGCGATATAAGCAAGGGCCTGTACCTTAAAAACACCCATTTTTCTTCGCTGGGTGTTTTGGAAGCTCTGAACCGCGGGTTCATTCGTCCTTATGGTGCTACCCACGAAATGGAAGACTTTGCCACCCTTTCCGAGATTGCAGTTACATGTTCAGAAGAAACAGTCATGAACTATCTCATTCCGATCTTTAACGAGGACAAAAAGGAATATGAATATTTCCCTATTACCGATTACGAAAAAGTTTATACGAAATACAAGCTTTTAATTGAGTATTACAACAATCTGGGAATTGACATTCAACGCATTGGGAATGAGATGGAAGAATGGATCATTAAATATATCAAGGAACACAGTTAGCAGACGAACAACTGTCAATACATCATTAAGAATAATTGAACATGAATAAATTCAAAATGAGAGAAATTATTAAACTATCGATACTGTTGTTACTGGGGATTATAGTACTAAACGGGTGCGAC
>JBKDZK010000014.1:0-1717 GCA_047971205.1 Draconibacterium sp. | reverse complement strand
AAACCGACATCAGCGTCTGGATTTTTATCAACGCGGAACCGTGGAGTTGATACCTGATAATACCTATGCCCAACACAACGATTGGAATACGATTTTTGAAACCTACTACGATACTTTGTATAACAAGCCGATGGGTAACCGGAAGTCATTGGTGTTGACTCAGGATGGAGAGGTTGTGGTAAATCATGCCTATCATAACTTCTACAGCAAATTTTCTCCCGACGGATCTTTTATAAAAGAGTTTCAGGTTACCAATAGTCAGGGAAAAGCCTTCAAAAAAACAAACCACATTTCGGGAGTGATAAACAGCAATACATTTTTTACCGGACTCGACAACATGGGAAATATGCTATGTTTCGATTTTAACGGAAAATATAAAAAAACGTTAAAGTTGAATTATATGTTGAAGCAGGAGATTGCCCTGCCCAACGGGAAATTGGCTGTAGTTGGATGGGTGATCTGGAAAAACAGGTTCCGTGATTTTGTTGCCCTGGTTGATTATGAAACAACTGAGCAAAAAATTATATGGGAGCATTTTACTGAAAGAGAAGATTTTGGTAAGCACACCACGCTTTTTAACTATTCGTATAAATTTGAAAAACAAGGAGCGATTGGCTGTACAACCATGCCTTTTTCCCAAGCTACCGGCATAAAAGCCCGGCCTCAGCTTGCCTGTGTTGACAATCAGCTTGTTGTAGCCAACCCAACCTCGGGTGAAATTATGATATACACACTGGACGGGAAACTGGTTTCGAAAAAACAAATGGCTTTAAGCAGCGGGCAAATATCAGTGGAACAACAAAAAGAAATTCAAAGGAAAGCAATTGAGAAGTACAAAAGCCTTAATCCGCTGCGCTTTGAAGGTTTTTCCGGAAATGTTTCAGCCGACGAAAGTAAAAAGGTTCACAACTATCTAGTAAGTGCCATGGAAGCTGACCTCACCAAAATAAAAGACCCGATTTCCAAACCTTTTTTCTCGACAATGCTAAAAGACTCTGACGGCAATCTGTTGTTTTTTGACTTTGCCGACGAACAGAATACCAACAAATTTAACGTTTGGGTGTATCGAAATGGGGGAGAGATAGTCTGTCAATGCAGTTTTGTATGTAACGATTACGAACTCCAGATTAATCCCGGCAAAATGGTTTTCCACGACGGTTATCTCTACGGCCTGCAACTGCAGAAAAACGCAGAAGGAGTTCCATTGAGACTGGTGCGTTTTAATTTGCACAATTAATTGTAAGAATTTTGTTTGACGGTTGAAATCGTTTGGCAATTGTTGGAGGCAGGCAGCTGTGGTTTCTGGTTTCTATTGTTTATGTAGTTGCAATACGTCTAGAACTTGAAGCGACAAACTTTTCAAACGATTTCAGATTTCTTTGAATATGTGAAACATTCATACTTTCAGACAAAAAACAAAGCAATTTATTCTTTCAGTTTCACAATCATCACCACCGGATTATCGTTTTCTTCAAGGTTTTTGAGCTTTTGAAGATGGGCCGGTAAATCAGCGGCCTTCCCGGGGTTCTCGCCAAACCAACTCTTTACCTCGTATGCTTCGCACAGACCAACAAGCTCGTTTTGCTGATTTGCCGACTGAAACATAAATGGAAGAAAAGCATCTACATCGTTATCAATACCGGCCATGTTTTGCGAGATCCTGGTGCTTTGGTTTGCTTTATCATAAAAACCATAATAAAAATCGCCTGAAAAATCT
>JBKDZK010000013.1:0-2790 GCA_047971205.1 Draconibacterium sp. | reverse complement strand
TTTCGGAAAGGAAAAGCTGGAGAAATTGAAACAGTCAAACGTTTTGGTGGTTGGCCTGGGAGGAGTGGGAGCGTATGCCGCTGAGCAATTGTGCCGCGCCGGAATTGGAAAAATGACCATTGTAGACGGCGATGTGGTGGAAGAAAGCAACCGAAACCGCCAACTTCCGGCGCTGATTAGTACCAAGGGATTGCCCAAAGCCGGGATACTGGCTCAACGTTTCAAAGACATAAATCCTGTGATTGAACTAACGGTAGTCAACGATTTTATTCGTGACGAAAGAACCATTGAGCTGCTTAAAAGCCAGCCTTTCGATTATGTGGTGGATGCCATCGATACGCTTTCACCCAAAGTTTTCCTGGTGTTTCACGCGCTGCAAATGGGATTGAAAGTAGTCAGTTCGATGGGAGCGGGAGGAAAAACCGACCCTTCAAAAATTGAACTTACCGATATTTCCAGGTCCTACAATTGCAAACTGGCCAAGATGATGCGGAAACGACTTTCGAGGCTGGGCGTGAAGAAAGGGCTAAAAGTGGTGTTCTCATCCGAAGAAATAGACGAGAATGCTGTGAAACTTGAAGAAAGCCGCAATAAAAAGTCAACCGTGGGGACTGTTTCGTACATGCCTCCCATGTTCGGATGCTTTATTGCCAGTGCCGTAATTCGTGATTTGGTCGGCTCCTGAACATATTTTTAATGGAGTATTTTGAAAGAAAATGCGTAAAAATCCTTGTTGTTTCAAAGATTCCGTTACCTTTGGCATGTTAATAGTGTTGGAGCCAATTTAGTATGTCTCTGATAATTAACAAAGTTGGTCTTTATTTATTGATTATTTCAAACCGGTCAGTTCATCTTTCTTGTGTTTTCCCGAAGTTATTTCTATTGCTTTCAATTTTCATTTGTACTGTATTTAAGTAACCTCAAGGGGGTAATCCATTTTGAATGGTTTACTGCTGGTAGAAAAACTAATATTCACTTTAAAACAGTATAAAATGAACATTTACGTTGGTAATCTGCCCTTTAACCTGGGCGAAGAAAATTTAGTTGAGATTTTTGAGGAGTATGGAGAAGTAACTTCTGCAAAAATTGTAATGGACAAACTGACTGGCCGTAGCAAAGGTTTCGGTTTTGTTGAAATGGACGACGATGATAGCGCTAAAAAAGCTATCGAAGAATTGAACAACGCCGAAGTTGGCGGAAGAAACATCAAAGTGAACGAGTCTAAACCACGCGAAAACAATCCTCGTGGTGGTGGCGACCGCAGAGGTGGCGGTGGTTTCCGTCCAAGAAACCGTTACTAGTAATTGGTTGAAATAAATCTTGGCACTTATTCCAAAACAATTTGGAATGAGTTGCGCAAGTTGAAAAAATAAAGAAAGGAATTCGAAAGAGTTCCTTTTCTTTTTTATGGAATAGTCCTACTTTCGGGAGTTTTGAAAGTGTGCTAAAATGAATGAAATAGTTTTTCTTAACGGGGCATATGTTGAGCGGACAAAAGCCGGCATTTCGCCCGACGATCGCGGGTTTATTTTTGCTGATGGAATATACGAAGTAACCAAATTCTACAACGGTAAACCTTTCAGGATGACAGATCACCTGGAGCGTCTGAAACGGAGTCTTAAGGAGATTGATATTGAATACGAACCTGTATCGGAACTGGAAACTATTTCTTTGGCCCTGCTGGAGAAAAACAACCTGTTAAATACACATGCCGGCGTTTACTGGCAAATCAGCCGGGGAGCACATCTGCGGGTTCATCATTTCCCGACTGAAATAAAGCCTACTATATATGCTTTTGCCTTTCCGTTGCCATCGGCTGAAGAGAAACTGGACAAAGGCATAAAAGTGATCGTTCAGGAAGACATCCGGTGGAAGAGATGCGATATTAAATCGGTGTCGCTTTTGCCCAATACGATGCTGTACAACGAAGCCGTAAAAAAGGGGGCAGGCGAGAGCATCCTGGTACGCGATGGCTATGTTACGGAAGCAACGCATTCAGGCCTGTTTACCGTAAAAAACGGAGTTTTGGTTACCCGGCCGCTTTCGAACCTGATTTTACCCAGCATTACGCGCAAAGTGGTGTTGGAGCTTTGTGCCGAAAACCAACTTTCAGTAGAAGAAAAGTTGTTTACGGAAGCGGAGTTGAAAGAGATGGACGAAGTTTTTATTTGTGGAACGGGCAGCGAAATTCTGCCGGTTGTGGAAGTTGACGATGTTCGGATTGGCAACGGTGAACCGGGCCCAATAACCCGGAAAATTCAAGAACTGTTTTTTGAGGCCGTAAAGCAATTGTGAATTTTAAAATCCAATTGTTAGTTAGCGAAAGAAGAGATAGAATAGATCACTGATAAGAGTTTAACACAGGACGTTCGGTTCAGAAATAATAAGATATGGATGTTCATAAATACGAAAAGAAGACACTTTGGGTAGTACTGCTTACCATGGCAACGATGGTGGTAGAAATTGCATTTGGATTAAGCACCAAATCGATGGCTTTGCTGGCCGATGGAATTCACATGGGATCGCATGTATTGGCAATCGGCTTGAGCTGGCTGGCTTATGTGTTTGTTCGAAAGGCCCAAAACAGCCGGAAATTTAACGGGGAATCCGGGAAAATTCTTTCACTTTCAGGATACAGCAGTGGTCTGATTTTACTTTTGTTTGCTTTTGTTATTTTGTACGAGGCGGTCCGGCGCTTTATCGAACCGGCTGATATTGTTTACCGCGATGCAATTCTGGTGGCGGTGATTGGCTTGGTGGTAAACATCGTCAGCGCGTTTCTGTTGCATC
>JBKDZK010000012.1:0-1922 GCA_047971205.1 Draconibacterium sp. | reverse complement strand
CCAATGCCATAGGAAATCTCAAAGAAAGTACACCCCTGAGAGACTTCTTTCACAGAATCAGTTTTAGAAAAGGCAGGGTATCGGCAATAACAGCTACTGCCAGAAAGCTGGCAGTCATTATCTGGAATATGGTAGTAAAAAGTTTACCCTATCAAAACCCGGAAGGCTATCTCTATCTTGACCAAAAAAGAAAACTCGGCTTGGCGAAACGCATCCGAAAACAAATCACTAAATTTGGGCTGACTAGCGATGACCTCTGAATGGCAACTAACTGATTATCAAAGGATCTTTTTTTACGTTAGTCAGAATGTAAACAAAAAAAGCGTATATTTGACGAAAATATGATTTGAAAAACTAAATGAAATTACCCAAGTATCCGTTAGCTTCGAGCGACAAAATGATGACCTTTGAATTCATCAGCGAAGGACAAAAAGGTTTGATTCACAAACTTGTTCGCTTTCAGCCAACTAACTTGAAAGACGTTTATAATCTTGCTTTCGGGGATAAAGACCTTAAAACAGGTGAAATAGACGATGAGGTAATTTCAAACAATGGAGATAGTGAAAAAGTGTTAGCCACTGTAGTAGCAACAGTTTATGCTTTTACCGACAACTATCCAGACACTTGGATTTATGCAACAGGAAGCACAAAAAGTAGAATGAGGCTTTATAGAATGGGAATTACAAAGTTCCTCAAGGAAGTCAAGGAGGACTTTGAAGTTCAAGGTGAACTAAAAGACGATTGGGAAACATTTAAGAAAGGAATTGAATATGAAGGGTTTTTAGTTCGTAGAAAAAGAAAATAATTATTAACTTTGTAGAGTATCAATGAACAGATGAAAATAACAAACGAAATAAAAAAACGAAAAATTCCGATTGTTCGTGTGGATAAGTCATTAAATGAATATGATGACAAAGTCGTGTTTCCCGAAAAGTTAGAGAAAGCGAACGAAATGTTAAAAAAAATCGGACTTCCAAAACAATGGACGACTGAAAAACACCACAGCTAACACTTAGCCTCTAATTAAGCGTTGCTTGCATACGCTTTAGATTGGAGGCTTTGTTGAACTAAACATTGCCCCAGGCCTAATCGACTTCTAATTAACCGTTTACATATAGTGTTTTCAATCGGTTTCTGGCTTCCCTTTCGGGGCCGTTTTTGGGCAGTGTTGTTGGCATTGCAAGCCATGTTTTAGGTGCCAAACCCACTTTGCCCGGCCAGTAGCTGCTGCTTTGGCCTTGTTTTAGGCAGTAAAGGGCTTTTCCCGGCAAGCGATTTTGGCGGCCGGACATAGCTTTTCCATGTACGCTCCGGGGCGTATTCCAAAAAGTCCTACCAAACCTATCATTGGCACACACCTGCCAATGCATTTACAGGCGGCGCACGTTTTCCGGGATAAGTTTCCAGCAAAAGAAGTTCGCCACCGCAATCTTTACACTTCAGCACCGAGCGCTCACCAAAACGCAGCTCCAGTATTTGTGCCCGTGAAAGTGGCGCTGCCTATGGCAGTCCTTCCCCGAGACTTTCACGGATCTTTTCCAGGCTTTGTTTTTTGTTTCGCGAGGCTAAAAATCCCAGGTGGCGGATGCGCCGCAAATAAAGCTCGAATATGGAGAACACCGCCAACAGCAGGTGGTTTTTATCCGGTTTGCTTATAACCGTCATTTGGTCGACGACCTGAGAAATACCCTGCCGGTTAGGTGGAGCCGTACGCAGGGCTGTTGGTATGCGGTTAAAGGAAAGTTTGATTTAAACATGTTTTTTAATCAATTTAAAGGGAAAATATGGATTGATTATTTGGCCATAAAATTTAAAGAGCACACCCCTCCCCGGCAATTAAAGCCGCCCGGTAAGCCCAGCGATAAGCTAAACTCCGTTAAGGCCCAACTGTCGCCAAGTGTTAGCGCACAAATACACGCGTT
>JBKDZK010000011.1:0-2859 GCA_047971205.1 Draconibacterium sp. | reverse complement strand
CCGGGACTTATCGGGTTTGTATCGTCAGAACTCCAGCAGCCATTTTACAGAAGGCATTATCGGGGCTATGCTCAGTTGCTGCCACCTGCCGCCTTCGTAAAAAACAAGGTAGGGATTTTTTCGGTTGAGTAGGTTGAAAACCGAAAAAGACAACTCGCGTGTGGTTTTTGGTTTGTGTTTGATAAAAGTATAGGCAATATCGACCCTACAATAATCTTTCATTTTGAAGCCATTCTTTGTTGTCATTTCCTGGCGGTGATAAGCATTGTCTTCAAGTTGTTGGGGAAAATTCCATCCTTGTTCCAACATATTCCAATAAGGGGGCGTTACCCCCTGGTAAGTGCCAACGGGAAGGATTACATTATGTCCTGACGAACAGGACAATACGGCATTGACATGCTGTTCCTGTTTATGCCCTTTCTTGGTCGTTTTTGTCGCTATTGTGTATTTCGATTGCAGGTTCAGGATATGCCGCCTGTCGAACTTGAAAGGGTACGTATTGCCATTGTTTATTTGCGGAAACTGCCTGGTGGTTTTTGAAAGCGTATAGGCCAGCGTTAAGCCCAAACGGTTGGCCTGCGCCGTAGCTGACAACTCTATGCCGTATGAACGGCCTTTGCCCGTGTCCACCTCGTCTTCCCATGACGTATCGTTTAAGCCAAACATATTAACAGTGCTTATGTAGCTTACAAGGTTTTGCATGTGCCTATAATATCCCCCAAAAGTAAAATGAAGATTGAGGTTCTTTATTTCATTCTCAACAAATACGCCGGTATAAACCTGGTTGGTTATTTCTTCGGGGAACTGCTCGCCGGAAGGTATCATAACGTTTAACGACCAACCTGTTGGCAGCCCCTCGAGCACATGGTAGTATTGCGTTAACCTGTCGAAACTTAATTCCAGTCCGGTATTACCGGTAAGGTAAATATCGGCAAGTAAACGCAGGTCGAAATTATTATATCTATTTTTGTCTGTTACCTGAAAAGTATGGCGATAACCCAATGTTATTTCAACGACCTGCGGTTTTTTGTAACTGAATTCTGCAAATACGGTCAACAGGTCCGATTTCAGGAGCTCGTCATATTTTTCATTGGTACTTTGTGTGTAAATTGTTTTTTCCGAAGCCGGCCTGAATTGCTGGCCTTGATAACTTAGGCCTCCTTTTGTTTCTAAATAGCTACTTATTTTATAAGTCAAAAGGTTGTTGAATGACCATTCGTTTAAAGTTGTCCCCAGCCGGAGTTGAGATTTTGTTGTTTCAGCCTGCCATTCGTCGAAATATAATTGTTCCTGTACCGAACGTGTCGAGCTATAATAGGTGTTGACGTTGAGCTTTAAAAAAGGTGAAACTTGCGATAGCCAACCCGCTTTTACTGCACAGCTGTTCCAGTTTAGCTTGTTTTGGCTGTATCCGTCTTTAAAATCAAAATAATCGTTAGATGTGTAGAACATAATGTCAAGGTTGTTGGCACTGTTTATTTTCCAGTCGATTATTGATGTAAAATCAAGCACCTGGCCTTTCATTTCTTCCTGCTCTTCATCGTCTTCGCTGCTTTGCAAATCCATAATACGGTTGATAATAAAAGGCAGAAATGAGGTGCGCCCGGCAACCTGCACCGATATTTTGTCTTTTTTTAACGGTATAGAAAGGTAGCCCCCTGTCATATATGGAGATAGGCTTATTTTCCCATCAAAAGGGTTTCCGAAAGATTGTTTAGTATTGATTTCCAGAAGAGATGAAGATAAATTGCCCGATTGGGCGGGAATGCCGCCGGGCCGGAACGTAGTCTGCTCTATTATATCGGGCGAAAAGGCCGAAAACATCCCTAAAAGGTGTGAATAAGAATAAAAAGGCACACCGTTAAATTCAATACGGTTGCTGCCATTGTTGCTGCCCCGTACAAATAAGCCCAACGTGCCTTCAATGCCCTGTGCGACTCCCGGCAGGCTTGAAATATGCCTCACCACATCAGGCTCGCCAATAATGGATATGCTCGATGCCGCCTGCAATGGCGTATAAACAAACTTATTACCCTTGTTACCGGAGCTATATGCTGAATGTACCATTATATCATCGATAACGTGTATTTTCTGTTTTAACGGCACGCAGGCCTCTTGGTTTACGGCGAGCAGAATTGTTTGGGCATAATAATTAACATGGCTGAAAGAAACCATGAGGCTGTCGGTAAAGGGTATCCCTGTTAAATCGAAATGAAAGCTGCCGTCATTGTCAGAAACGGCCCCAATCTTTTTGGTTCCGGTGCCAACGATAATATTGCACCCTGCAACCGGGGTATTATTGGCGCTGTCTATAACATATCCCTTTATAAGCGCATTGGGTTGCTGTGCTTTCACTACCTGAAAACACGCAATATGTACGATTGCTATTATTATGATTCTTCTCATAGCAAAAGGATAATTTTACTATTCCTCAATATTGTCCAAGGCGTAATGACATTGTACTATATGGTCGGAATAAGCTGCAAATATTCCCAGTCCGTTGTTGATATTGGTATATATCTCGTTTTCGTCGAACCAACTGGAAGGATCGTCGAAAACGCTGTAAACCATCATTTTTTGCACGCTGCTTTTCATATACAAATCGTATTCGGCAGATACCGCCCTGAAAAATACCAGGCTTTGACGAAAGGAACCTTCTATGTAAAATGATATTTCATTTTCTGCTCCATTTTCTGATTGGCGAATCCTCAGGTATGCAACATGTTCCGTTGTCGTGCCTTCGCCACCGGTGTCATAAAACATTATATTATCCGACATATTAAAATCGTCCCTGAACGGATGGTTTGTGCCTAAAGAGTTTTCCAGTTGGTCAACGGGCATTACTACGGGGGTTGGCAT
>JBKDZK010000010.1:0-2860 GCA_047971205.1 Draconibacterium sp. | reverse complement strand
TCACCTTTACATTCCGGTTGGCATCAATGGCATACGGGCCAATAAAAAGCTGGCTGCTTTCCTGGTGAATCATCCGGTTGGCAGGTGTTCCACCGATGCTTTCGGAGCGGACAATTTGCACCAGTTCCGGTGTAATTTCGTACAACTTATCGGAAGAGCCAAATGGGAGATGGGGGCCGTATGTGATAACCCAAAGCCTGCCTGCCCATGGAACAACAGCTCCGGTGCCGCATTCGCCTTCATTGTTGTAATAAGCCAGGTGTGGATAAATTCCGCTGATTTGGCGGGCAGAATCCTTTTCGGTTTCCTGTTTTTTACAGGAAGAAAGAATTGAGATAGTAAACAACAATAAAATTATATTTTTCATACTATTTTAATGATCTGATAATTAATCAATTAATTGCAATTCAATATCGTTTAGTTAAGATAATTTCTTGAGAATCATGGTATATAAAAAGAAAAGTAAATAAACTATTTACTTAATAGCCCGGATTTTGATCCAGATTCTCATTAATTAAAATTTCCTTTGTTGGGATGGGCCATAAATATTGTCTGGATGCATCGAAAGTTCGGATTGCCAGACGTCTACATAGACCGGCATTGTACATTGGATCCAGATCGGGTGTACCATTTTCGTCAATATCTGGTGTTATTGGGAAGAACCAAAGTCCTGGTGTTATTACCTTGTTACGTAGATCGGCAACGTCCAGCATACCGTAATTATCATTATTCAACACAACTTCTGCAATTTTCCAGCGAATAATATCCATGTATCTTCTTCCTTCCATGGCAAATTCCATTCTTCGCTCTATTCTCAGGATAGTTCTGAGTTCTGACTGTGAATTAGCCGTAACTGCAGGGTAAGATGAATCATCCTGATAATTAACTCCGTATGCCCGGGCGCGTACCATATTTATGGCATCGAGAACTGATTGATCAATCTCATCCAATTCAATTTTTGCTTCAGCATACATTAAAAGAACATCAGCATAGCGCATGATAATAATATCATTTTCAGCCTGAAAATTAATTCTCCATTCCTCATCAATACCTTTTCTCCATAACAGTCCATTAAAGGATGCATACTGAGCATTGGAACGTGTATCATTGTTTTTCTGATATTTTCCAGTACTAAGATTCAGTACTTCTGTTGAATCAGGATGAGGCTGATATATAAAACCAAGGTGCGGTGTTTGAAATTCTACAATAGACGCAGCGCAGCGAGGATCTCTATTTGCAAAAGGTTCCTGCGGATAATACAATGGAGATTCATCAATGGGAAGTCCATCAGAACAAAGGAATGAACAGAATAAATCCCATGATGGTGCATCTGCGCCACCCCATCCACCGGCATTTCTTGATAAATAATCCCTTATTCCCCATACCACATTGAATTCTCTGGAACGTGGCAATCCAAAAATGAGTTCTTTTGGATTTTTTGTCCGGGTGAGAAATAATTCTCCAAAATCAGGATAAAGTTCATAAGAGCCAAGATCCATACATGCTTTGGCTGCATCGCGTGCAACGGCATAATCACCCATTGCATTGGCAATCCGGGCTTTCATTGCAAGAGCTGCACCTTTTGTTGCCAGTTTGTTTTCTGAGTTCCCGTAAGAAATGGGCAAAAGTGAAGCTGCGAGGTCATAGTCATTATAAACTTCTTCCAGTATTTGGTTTTTACTGGTTTGAGACATGGTAAAAGCCTGTTCAATGTCAATTATTTCTTTAGTAAAAATTACATCTCCGTATAAAAAAATGAGTTCTGCGTATCGTGCAGCTCTTACAAAGTAAGCATTTCCTTTAAACTTGTTAACAACTGATTCTGGTAGTCCCTCAACTTCCTCCAGATTCATTAGGATTGTGTTTGTTCTTGAAATTGATTTATAGCTATTTGTCCAAACAGTTGAAACTGTACCCCATTCTCCATTGATTGTGGCATCAGTAATAGGCGTAGTTAGTTCTCTGCGGGTTGCATCATCTGTCCATTCTTCCAGATATATTGGCCAAAATACGTTTCTGAAAAGGTCATTTACGGCCATTTCAATTTCTGTTTCATTTGAATACCAGTTCTCACTCGAACCTTCAGAGAGTGGGTTCAGGTCCAAATTGGTGCAGGAAAGTACCAACAGAAGAGATGATATAATAATTATCGATTTAAATTTCATGATATTTCAATTTTAGAATTTAACAGATACCCCGAAAATAAATGAAGAGGTAATGGGATAACCACTTGCAGATACTTCTGGGTCCCAGCCTTTTGGATAGTGGTTAAAGGTGTATATATCAGACAAAGTCACATATAGTCTGACATTTTCCATATTGGCATATTGTACAATATTTCGCGGCAAAGTATAACCCAATGAAATATTTTTCAACCTTAGATAGGCTCCGTTAATTAACCAATAGTCAGACATTGCATAGTTGTTTCCAAGCGCAACTCTCGACATTCTGGGATATTTTACATTCATGTTTTGTTGTTCGGTATTATAAGTGCTCCAATATTCTCCATCGAGTATTTTTGGAATGTGTCCCCAGTTTTCCGGGATAGGTTCTACCATTAACCCCTGTAGCCTGTTTTTTTGTTTGCCAACTCCTTGAACAACCAATGAGAAATCGAAGTGTCTATAATCAAGCCTGATGTTTCCTCCATACATGTATCGAGGTAATGAACCACCCAACAACATCCGGTCATATTCAGGAGTAATTCTGCCATCCGGTTCGCCATCCGGTCCGCTTAAATCTACATATTTGACATCACCTGGTTTAACTGATGCACTGGTAGTGGCTGAATTGGCCACTTCTTCGGCAGTCTGAAATAACCCGTCTGAAAGGTATCCATACCATTCGTTAAATTCACTAC
>JBKDZK010000009.1:0-1676 GCA_047971205.1 Draconibacterium sp. | reverse complement strand
GACTGGTATACTTTTAAGTTGAAAAAAACATATTTACTGCTTCTTCAAACACTTTTATTCGTTATTCCTGCAATACGGAACAAGTGTTTGTTTCTCTGCTAAACTCTCCAACAGGTGCATTCTATTTTCCTAAAGTCAGGTTCATTTCTGTTTTTTATTCCTGGTTTGAGGAAACAGAATAAAATCTGTCTCCTGTTTTTTGTTTCCTGTCGTATTGCCGTTTTCTCCAGTGCTTTTTTAATGCTCCGGAATGCAGATGGGCATCCACCGGAATCATGAAGTCGACACTACGGTGAGGGCGCTTGTTGTTGTATTTGTAAACCGCCAGTTTTGTTGCCTCAGCAGCAGCACGATAATCCGAAAAAGTTTCGCTTAAATCGTATTCATCCTTTAAAATGCCATTTACACGCTCGGCTATGGCATTTTCGTAGGGATCACCGTTTTCAGTCATCGAGATACTTATTTTGGCGCCTTTCAGGTAGTTTACGTAATCGTTGCAACAATACAGTATCCCACGGTCTGAGTGGTGGATAAGACCGGGTTTTACCCCTTCTCCGGCAACGGCCATCCGGAGGGCATTTAAGGCTCCTTCGCTGGTCAGATCGGGCCACAGGCACCAGCCTACTATTTTTTTCGAATAGGCATCGGTTACCAGCGAAAGATAAACGAATCCTTTTTCGGTGCGGATGTACGTGATGTCGCTTACCCATAACCGGCCCGAACTCAGCAATTCAATATCCCTGATAAGGTTGGGATATTTGCGGTAAAAATGGTTCGAATTGGTGGTTTTTGGGCCACACCTGCGGCGCTTTACCAGCAACCCGTGTGCCTGTAACAGGACATAGAACTTATCCCTGCCGTATTTGATCCTGTGTTCCAGCAGTGTCGGTGTGATCAAACGATGAAGCTTTTCTGCCCCCATTCGCTTATGTTCTTTGCGTAGTTGCTTTACTAAACTTAATATGAATACTTCCTGCATTTGAAGCCCCGACTGGCGCTTCCTGTTCTCGTACCAGGCCTGGCGGCTAAACCCAAACAGTCCACACAGCACCGCTTTGGATACCAACGGGTACATGTGTGTTAGTACGTCTACTGTTTGGGGCCAGACTTTTTTCTGATCTCCAGTTTGTAGTCGTTCTCGGCAATGTCGATCATGGTGTTGAGCGCAACGTTTTTCATTTGCGCCAGTTCCAGCTGTTTCTCCAACTCTTTGATACGTTGTTCCAGCTTTTTGTTATCGGCTCTTTCTTTTGAACTCATTGCCTGCAAAGATAGGTGGATTTTGTCGGAATACTTGACTTGCCATTCTTTGTAGGTTTGACCAAAATGACGGGGCAGCTTAAAGGCTTCGCGAGCTTCAGCAACACTCATTCGTCCTGAATCCAATTCTGAAACCAACCAACGGCGAAAGCTGCTTTCGTACTTACTGTAATCTACTCTTTCTTGCTTAAAACCTTCCATATTATCTGAAAGGTTAATACTTAATTTTTCCATTTTGCTTAACTTTTTTGTCAAGCTATTTCAGTAGAAGACAAGTTCTGATTCCCCCGGTAATTTTTCCCTTCCTTTGGTATTTACTACTGCTTTTGCAGGTACACAAAAAAAGGGGCAGAAATTCCGCCCCTTTTAGTATCTGGTAAATATTTCGTTATTCGCCTGGACGGGCAAAAATAGAA
>JBKDZK010000008.1:0-8761 GCA_047971205.1 Draconibacterium sp. | reverse complement strand
TATAACCTGGCTGTAATAGAAGAAGGAAAATATATAGGTTTTATATCGCGTGCGAGGGTGTTTACCCGCTATCGAAAACAAATAATTAATGTTTCACATGTTTAGGAAATACAAACCCAGGAGATTGCTTAACCGATTGGTTGCTTGGAGGATAGCTAAAGTCAGTGAGAGGAACTTTCTTTATATGCTGAGTTTGGTTGTGGGGTTATTGAGTGGTTTGGCTGCTCTTATTTTAAAAAGAAGTATTCACTTTGTGGCAGAAGGACTTACTTCTTATATCGATTTGGCGGGATTCCGGTACCTGTACCTGTTTTTCCCGATGTTTGGTATTTTTCTGACCGTTTTGTTCATCCGGTATTTTATTAAGGACGATATCGGACATGGCGTTTCTAAAATTCTGTATGCCATCTCGAAAAAAAGCAGCAAGCTTAAGCCACATAAAATGTATTCGTCGATGGTGGCCAGTTCGCTTACCATTGGCTTTGGAGGTTCGGTAGGATCGGAGGCACCCATTGTGCTTACAGGTGCGTCGATTGGTTCCAACCTGGCTCGCATATTTAAACTTCGCTACAAGTACATCACGCTGATGGTGGGATGTGGAGCGGCCGGTGCCATTGCCGGTATCTTTAACGCCCCAATGGCAGGTATCGTTTTTACACTCGAAGTTTTGATGCTCGATCTGAACATGGCCTTGTTGATTCCACTGTTGATTTCAGCCGTAACGGCCACTGTGTTGGCATACTTTTTTATGGGCGAAGGAGTGCTTTTAAAATTCGTACAAGTTGCTCCCTTTGAAATCAACACTATCTGGATTTTTCTTCTGGTTGGTGTTTTTACAGGGTTTTTAGGACTTTACTTTACCCGTGGTACCATGTACTTCGAAAGTCGGTTTAAAGGCATCAATAGCTGGTTTATTCGCATGTTGGCCGGTGGTTTCATCGTCGGATTGCTGGTATTTCTTTTTCCTCCGTTGTGGGGGGAAGGCTACGATAGCATCATAACCGTTTTTAATAACCACGGGCATGAGTTGCTCGATTCATCTCTTTTTGCTCCCTGGAAAGATAATCCGTACATCGTGTTACTGGTAGTGGCCGGTATTTTGATATTTAAAGTGCTGGCCATGTCAGCTACCACCGGGGGAGGAGGTAATGGCGGAATCTTTGCCCCTACTTTGTTTTCAGGAGCGCTGGCCGGTTATTTTGTCATTAAACTGCTGAATACCTTATTCGGACTTAATGTGGTGGAAAACAACTTCGCCCTGGCCGGAATGGCCGGAATGATGGCAGCAGTAATGCATGCACCACTTACCGGAATTTTCCTTACGGCTGAAATAACAGGTGGTTACGGAATGTTTATTCCGCTATTGATCACCTCCACCGTAGCCTATGTAACCATTATGGCATTTGAGCCACATTCAATCTATACCAAACGCCTGGCAGATACCGGCGAACTGATTACCCACAACAAAGACAAAGCGGTGTTGAGGTCGATGGAAGTGAAAAAGCTGATTGAAAACGACTTTGTTATTCTCTCGCCTGACGGGACATTGAGGGATCTTGTAAAAGCCATTTCAAAGTCGAACCGCAATTTATTCCCCGTGGTGGATAAGGATGGTTATTTAAAAGGCATGGTCAAATTATCGAAAATCAAATCATTGATTTTTGAATCGGAACTGTATGATAAAGTAAAGGTGAAGGATTTGATGTTCATGCCCGAGTTTTATATTTCGTCTCAGGACAGTATGGAAACCGTTGCCGAGAAGTTTGAGACTTCGAACCGTTATAACCTGGCTGTTATTGACGACGGCAAATACCTTGGTTTTATCTCCCGCGCTTTGGTGTTTTCCAACTACAGGAAAACACTGGAGTACTTTTCACACGACTAATCCTGAGAGTTGCAAGGCAAGTTTGTTCCTGTAATTCGGCTAAGGAGAGTATGGATTTTACTTATTTTTGAATGAACATTTAGAAAACAGTTAGTTATGACTACAAGAAGATCTTTTTTGGTGAAAGGCTCTTTGGCATTGGCCGGGATTGGCCTTGCAAAGCAGGGACTGGCATCAGTTGGTGCTGGAAACGGCGGAAACATTCCGGTTGTAATTTCTACGTGGAATCATGGTTTGCCGGCCAACGAAGCTGCCTGGGAAGTACTTTCCAGAGGTGGTCATTCGCTGGATGCGGTGGAAGCTGGTGTGCGTGTTCCCGAAGCCGATCCCAACGTGATTACGGTTGGAAAAGGGGGCATTCCGGATGCCGAGGGTAAAGTAACGCTTGATGCCTGTATTATGGACGAAAAAGGGCGTGCCGGAAGTGTAACCTACTTGCAACACATTGTACATCCGGTTTCGGTAGCCCGCCAGGTAATGGATAAAACGCCGCATGTGATGCTTAGCGGTAAAGGAGCTTTGAAATTTGCCTTGGATAACGGTTTTAAAAAAGAAAAACTGCTCACCACAAAACGCAAGGAAGAGTGGAAAAAATGGAAGAAGGAGCAAAACAAGTTCAGCAATAAGATCAATATTGAGAATGTAAGCGAAGACAATCACGATACCATCGGGATGTTGGCGATTGATAAAAATGGCAGAATATCGGGGGCATGTACCACCAGCGGAATGGGGTATAAAATGCCTGGCCGGGTAGGCGACTCGCCCATCATTGGCGCTGGTTTGTTTGTGGATGGCGAAGTAGGTGGTGCGGTAGCTACCGGTTCAGGAGAGTTGGTAATGAAAACAGTGGGAACTTTCCTGGTGGTGGAGTTAATGCGAAACGGCATGTCTCCGTCTGAAGCCTGCGAAGAAGCAGTTAAGCGTATTGCCCGAAAAATTCCGGATTATGAAAATCACCAGATTGGTTATATTGCACTGAACAAAAAGGGCGAATACGGTTCTTTTTGCATTCAACCGGGGTTTAATTTTGCGATTAAGAATGAGGCGAAAACCGGAATGGAAGATGCCGAAGCCTGGTTAAAGAAGCTGTAAGAATCTTATACGGGATAAAAATAAAAAGGTGTTTGTACTTCCAAACACCTTTTTTATACTATCAGAGCATTAGTTGTCTACCATTGCTCGTCGTAGCTTTGGCCGTAGCCTCCGCTGCGACGATCTCCACCGCCTCTGCGGTCTGCACCGCCACCTCTGCGATCACCGAATTTACGGTCACCACCGCCACGTCGGTCGTCGCTTCTAAAGCCACCACCGCCACCACGGTTGAAGCCACCACCACGGTTGAAACCGCCGCCACCGCCACGGTTAAAATCCCTTCTGGGGCGTTCCTGTTGAGGATTGGCCTCTTTAACAACAATGTTTTTCCCGTCTAATTCCGTTTCGTTCAGAGCTGCAATAGCTGCATTTGCTTCTTCATCGTTTGGCATTTCAACAAAACCAAAACCTTTCGAGTTCCCTGTCTCTCTGTCAATAATAACTTTGGCAGAGGATACTTCTCCGTGAGCAGAGAAGAGATTCAGTAGGTCTTCATCTGTAGTAGATGAGTTTAACCTTGCAACAAATAAATTCATAAAAAAAATAGAAAAATAAAGTAATGTATAAATTGTAAAACACTGGTGCTGTTAACACCTTTTAAAATCAATGATTAAGAAGAACGTTAGAAATTAAGACAGAAAATCACAAGGTTTCAATTTGGTGAAGAACGTATTAAATTCTATATGCAAATAAAAGTACTATTTATCAGATTTACACTATACCTACAACTCTTTTTTTAGAAAAATTCTTGAAAGTAAAAAGGCCTTTCCGAAAAAAGGCCTCTGTAAGGTGAGATTTAAGTATTAATTCTCCCGGTTTACGGGAGTTGTTATTATCATAGTGCTTCAAATATATTGTTCTATAAGGTTTTCTCAAACTAAAACGGAAATTTAAACAAGAACGTCTAATAGTCATTAAAACGGGCAATGATCTGTTTATTCCTTAAAATATTGACAATGGAGTCCACAATCAGGTCGTCTTCCAGCGAAGCATAATTAAAAATTACATCAAAATCGTTGTTTTCAGCTTTTCTCCCAATCACTTTTTCGATAAAGGAATCACGCTTATCATCCATCTCAGTAATAAATTTCTCGGCTTCGGCACGTGTCAGATCCTTGATCTGCATAACTCTGTTGATACGCCAATCGGTTGGTGCTTCGAGCCTTATATTAAGCTTATTGGGTACGTTTTTGAGAATTACGCCGGCCGACCGGCCAACAATGATGGTTCTTCCCTGGCAGGCTAACCTGCAAATGATACCTTTAAGTGTCAGGATCAGGTTCTCATCCGAAATATCGTAAATGGTTTCTTCCGAAAATGCGTTGTCAACGGTTTTCAGGAATTTGACAGCGTCGCCTTTTTCATTGTCGTATCCGCCTTCAACCACTTCAGCAATCATCTCTTTCACCACTTGCGAGAACATTTCTTTGTCGACCCATCTCCAATCTGCATCGGTTTTTGTATCGGACATGTAACTGTAGCCGGTTAAAATTTTCGACAATTTTATGGCAATTCGCTTGGCTGAACATCCCGCCTGGCGGGAAATAGTGATAAAAGGGCCGGGAAAATCTCCGGTTTCAAAATTCATATGCCGGTAATTCTGTAAATAGTTATTGAAGAAGTTCTCCATTTTTTGATTTAGTTAAGCAACTGGTTCATCAAAACTAATTTACAATCAAATATTCTGTAAACACATAAAACATGTTATAAAATAGCTGAATTTGGAGATGTTTTTTAACAACTTCTGGCCGGGTCGTGTAAAATAGCTACTTTTAAAACGTTCGTTAATACCTTGCTGTATTTGGGCAGAATGGTATTGGCGAATGTGTTTGTTTATTGAAAATCAAATGAATGAGATCATGGAAACAACGATAAAAACTGCTTTAACATCGTTCGGAATGTCGGGCCAGGTATTTCACGGGCCTTTGTTGAAGGTGAATTCAGGGTTTGAGGTCGTAAGTATTTTAGAGCGATCAAAAAGCTTATCGGCAAAGCTTTTCCCCGAAGCGACCATTGTGCGCAGTTATTCAGAAATCCTCGATAATCCAGAGATAGAACTGGTGGTGGTAAATACGCCTGACAGTTTTCACTTTAATATGGCCAGAGAAGCCCTGGAAGCCGGGAAACATGTGGTGGAGGAAAAGCCCATGACCTTAAAAAGTGAAGAGGCCGAAGCGCTGATCAACCTGGCGAAAAGGAAGAAACGGATGCTAACGGTTTTTCAGAACAGGAGATGGGATGCCGATTTCAGAACTGTTCAGCAGGTTATAAAGGAAGCAAAATTTGGCCGGTTGGTTGAGTTTGAGTCTCATTTTGATCGTTACCGAACCTCCATTGCACCCAACAACTGGAAAGAAGAAGGAGATGAATATGCCGGAGTGCTTTACAACCTGGGCTCGCACATGGTCGACCAGGCTGTGGTTTTGTTTGGAATGCCGAAAGAAGTCACCGCTCATTTGCGCATTGTCAGAAAAGGGGGAGTGGTGTACGATTATTACGATATCAGGCTTGAATACGCTGGATTTGCTGCTCTTTTGAAGTGCTCTTACCTTGTGAAAGATCCGGGGCCTCGGTATACAATTCATGGCGAGTTGGGGACTTTTTACAAGTCAGGGATCGATCCGCAGGAAGAACTGTTGAAAGCCGGCAATCTGCCAACTGGTGAGGACTGGGGTTCTGAACCGGCAGAAGAGTGGGGAACATTGTTTTACGAAGAAGTCGGGGATGAAGTGGAAGAGCTGGTGGAAACGATTCCCGGAAATTATGGTCTCTTTTACGATAATGTGTACGAGGTTATTCGTAACAATGCCGAGTTGTTGGTGAAACCGGAACAGGCCGCCGGTGTTATTCGAATTTTGGAAGCTTGCCTGCAAAGCAACCGTGAGAAACGAACCGTCGAAATTCGCTAAACAGGTAGAGGGTCAAGAAAACTAGTAATGAGTAGAGAGTATTGAGTATCGAGAATACAGAATCAAGTATCGAATCAGGAGAATTAAATATTTAAGCATTCACGCATTAGAGCAGTCTGTCCTTCAATCCCTCCGTCCTTCGGTCACTGGTCATTGAATCCAGTATCTCGTCTGGCATTAATTCTGGATTTTCGCCAACGCTTTTTGTGTGCGTCCGATGTAATTATCGATTTGGTCTTTTTCTTCAAACCCGATGATCATCATATCCACGCTGCCAAGCCCGAGCACAAAGTTGAGTGCATTGTCGATTCTTTCGCTGTCATTTCGCAGTTTCCCATCGCCAACCAGCTTCATGCCAATAACACCTTTTCCCGATTTGTGAAGCTGATGGATCACTTCTACCACTTCCTGCGGGTCTGGTTTGTCCATAGCGATTCCGTACGGGTTGATCCGTACATGAATGACATCTACCCATGAACTTTCAAGCGCAGCTTTCATTGCCGGCAATGAATGAACCGAAACTCCGTGTCCGCGGATAATCCCTTTGGCTTTTAAGTTTTCCAGGATATCCATTTGCGCTTTCATACTGTCAGTCCAGTTGTCATCTACCATGCAGTGCAACTGTACCAGATCGATGTAATCGGTGTTGAGTTCTTTCCGGAAACGATCTACCACCACATCGGCCGGAGGACGTTCGTTTTCAGGAATTCCACCACCGCGTTCCCATATTTTTGTGGTAATGGTCAGCTCTTTCCGATCCATCTTTTTCATGGCTTTTGCCAGCATTTGGTGGGTTCCGTAAGTGTCGGCCAAATCGAAATAGCGGATGCCTTTTCCATACGCATGATGCAGTAATTCCAGGCTCTGAGCTTCATCCTGACGTGTTAGAAAGCTGGACCGGTTGGTCGCATGAACACCCGTTCCCATTCCGAGTAGGGATGTTTGGATACCGGAGTTTCCCAATGTGACTTTTTGTAAGGGATCAAGATTGCTAAAGCGGGTGTCTGCGGCGTACAACGGGTTGGAAAAGAGCAAGTGGGCAGTTCCCAAACCAAGAGCACCGATAAACTTTCTGCGATTCATGTTTAAGCCTGACATATTGTTTCGTTTAGATTTAAATGGTATTTCCAAAGAAAAACTCACCCCTGAATTTTTCACTCTCACTAAAGATAACAAATTAGTGGATTTTAGGTTGATAATGACGTTTTAGCCAGCGCGCCAGTCCGTCCAAGCCCGGAAAAAGAACTCTTTCAGTTATGTTGGCCTGGTCGAGTTTGTCGCGTATTTCCCATTTTAATGCTGCCGGAATAATGATGCGCCGGTACACTTCGGGATGTTTCACCAGCCAGTCGTCCAAAATGGCGGTCGGGCTGGTCATGATCGAAAACAAGGCAAACTGGTTTACAATACGATCGTCCAGTGATGGCGGTTCAAAAAACAACACATGACCGGCACCGATTATTTCATCCAGCTTTTGTACCGAAGGTATTTCCGACTCAAGCAGTTCAACCGTAAAAACGTTGCATTTTTCGTAGTCGAGTAAAACTTTAAGGGGGCGGGGAATTTGTTCGTTCACTTTCACAAAGTCCACCAGCCAGATCACTCCGTCAATGTCGAACTTTTCGGTATTGGCTGTGGCAAAGTGCATCGCAACAAAAGGCGAATAGGTCCAGTCTAAAAGCCTGGTCGACAAGCCGTGATGTTGTGCCAGTACCAAAGCACGAAGTTGTGTGCTGGTTTGGTGGCTTTCTTCGGTGCGGGCGTACTTTCTGAAATTGCGAAGAATGTGGTATTCCAGTTCGGGACGAAGTCCGCAATTTCGGAGAAAACTGTTTTCCAGCTGGTACTGGCAATCCGACAGTCCCCGGAACGCATAATCGCTCCTGAAGCGGCCCATCCCGGGCTTCCATGAATCGTGGTAAACTTCATTGACCAACTGATCCCAACTTGAAACTCTGATATCGTTGGAGGTGATTTTGCAATTCATTGGTTAAAGATTTTAACTCTCCCGAAGGTACTAAAAAAGGGGATGAAACATCCCCTTTGGTCACTCAATGTGAGTAATGAAATATTCGTTTGTTCTTCGAATGGTTATTCTTTTTCAAGTATTTTATCTGTGGGGCAACCACCGTTTACAGTGTCTTTGGCAGGTTTGTCGGCTTCTGCTTCCTTGTAATCAATTGCTTTTTCGGGTGCTGCAGGTTGAGCTTTGTGAACAATTATCTTCTCCACGGGGGTGCTTCTTTTTACAAAATCAAACTTATTGCTGATTTTTAATCCGAGGATATAAAAGATGGAAGAGATAAGGATGATTGTTTTCATTGTCGATTTTCTGTTTTCGAATTTCTCATGCAAATTATGTAAATCACTTAAAAGTCAGAAATGATTTCGGTGAATAAAGCCCGTTTTTCTGCAAACGACACGTTTTTTTCTACGAAATGAAAATTTTAAGGATTAAAATGCATTATCAATCAGGAGGAAATCACTTATATATCTCAAGTTTGGCCAAATAGTCGTAATGTTCACCTTCAAACATCTGTTCACATTTAAAACCGGTTTCCATGGCTGTTTTTTGCAATAAATTGAAATCGATGAAGAGCCAGTCGAATGCTGACTTGATACTCCGGAACGACACTTCGTACTCCATTTCACCGTAATACCCATCGTTTGACAGGTTGATCCACATCGAGCCGTCTTCTTCTTCAAAAAGGTATTTTATGTTGGAGGAATCAATCAGAATCTGTCCGCCTTCGTTCAACAAAGGTTTTAAATGAAAAAGCAGATTTTTTAGCCCGTTTATCGTACCGCCGATTCCGGCACCGTTCATCAGCAAGAGGATGGTATCGAATTGGGCGCCTTCAAATTCATAAATATC
>JBKDZK010000007.1:0-4784 GCA_047971205.1 Draconibacterium sp. | reverse complement strand
GCTGAAAACCGAATTTTCTTTATTTCACCCCTCTGTCAGCCATAGAGGCTGACATCTCCCCTCAATGAGGGAGAAAAAGCGGAACCCCATGGCAGAGCCAAGGGGAATTATTAGATTAAATAAAAAAGCTCGTAGCTCATAGCTTGAGGCTCGTAGCTAAAAAATAATAATTTTGTAGGCTTTACAAGACAATGAGGACACTGATAACATACATTTTTCTGGTAAGCATACTTGGAATTGCCCATGCGCAGGACACCCGATTTACGATGTCGGCTCCGAATGCCGTGGAAAACGGACAGCAATTCAGATTAAGTTTTACACTCAACGACCGGGGCAACAAACTCCAGCTTCCCCCGGGATTAAGTGACAACTTTCAGATTCTGATGGGGCCCAGCACCGGCCAGTCGACCAGTATTCAAAGTATTAACGGGCGTACCACCTCTGAAACCACTTATTCGTACACCTACATTTTGCGCTCTAAAAAGGAAGGTATTTTTGAAATAAGGCCGGCCTCGATCGAAGTGGATGGCAAAGTAATTGAATCCAACTCACTAACAATCCAGGTGGTAAAATCGCAGTCGCAGCCTTCTCAGCAGCAGCAACAGCCAAGCGGAGGCGGACAGACACAGCAGGGCACCACAGAAACGCTGAACCTCAGCAAAGACAACCTCTTTGTTCGTGTGGATTTAAGCAAAAGAAACGTGTTCCGCGGAGAACAGATCATCTCCACCGTAAAATTGTATGTGGATCCGAACATTCCGATCTATGGTTTTGATGAAGTAAACCTTCCTACTTACGAGGGATTTTACACCCAGGATATGGAGATTCCGCAGCAGATCAATTTCACCCGCGAAGTATACAACGACAAAATTTACCAGGTCGGCATCCTAAAGAAAACGATCCTGTTCCCGCAACAAAACGGGAGCATCCAGATAAAACCGTTTAGCTTGTCGCTGGTAGTCAGGCAACGCGTAAAGCCGCGTAGCTTCTTCGACGACTTTTTTGACAGCTACCGTAATGTGAAGGCGCACGTTACCAGCGACCAGGTTTCGGTGAATGTAAAAGACCTGCCTGCGGCCCCCAAAGATTTTATGGGCGGTGTGGGGAATTTCAGCGTCAGTTCACAAATCAGCAGCGAGAATGTAACCACCAACGACGCGGTAACGCTTACCTTAAAAATAAACGGCAACGGGAACATTCGCCTGGTGCGCACACCGGAACTTCAGCTGCCCAGCGATTTTGAAGTTTAC
Source organism: Draconibacterium sp. (assembly GCA_047971205.1). Taxonomy (GTDB): domain Bacteria; phylum Bacteroidota; class Bacteroidia; order Bacteroidales; family Prolixibacteraceae; genus Draconibacterium. The sequence continues at coordinate 3,534 of JBKDZK010000007.1, read as the reverse complement.
GACCCGCGTGCTACCGACAACGTAAAAGCAAGCGATAACGGCGTTTCGGGTACCAAAACCATCGAGTACCTGTTCCAGCCGCGTTTCGAAGGCGATTATACCATTCCTTCGATCAAATTCTCGTGGTTCAACCCGTCATCGGGAAGGTACGAATCGGCTGCCACGCCCGAGTACACCCTGCATGTAACAAAAGGAACCGAAGAGCAATCTGCCACCGTGGTGAGCTCGCTGAGAAAAGAAGACCTGCAACTGATTGGAAAAGACATTCGCTACATTCAACAGGGAAATCCATCGCTGCGTGCCAAGGGAGATACCTTCTACGGAAGTGTATTGTTTTACCTCTTGTATGCAGGAAGTGCCTTGCTGTTTGTGATCTTATACATTGTTTACAGGAAGAAAGCACGCGAAAATGCCAACATCGCCCTGATGCGTAACAAAAAGGCCAACCGTGTTGCCACAAAACGTCTGAAAGCAGCTGCGGGCTTTATGAAGCAGAACAACAACGAAGCTTTCCACGATGCCATTCTGAAAGCTTTCTGGGGATACCTGAGCGATAAACTGGGAATTCCGGTGGCCGATCTGAACCGGGAAAGTGCCGTGGCCGGACTGCACAGCAAAAATGTGGATCAGCAGGTGATCACCGACTTCGAAGATGTGATCGGCCAGTGTGAATTTGCCCGCTATGCACCTGCCGGAGGTTCTGAAGCGCGTCATGAGCTCTATAAAAAGGCTGAGGCAACCATGAGCCGGTTCGAGAAACAGATTAAAAAATAGTGTTCATTCACCGTTTACAACAGAAGAAATGAAGAAGTTATTTGCGATTATATTATTTGCCCTCCCCTTTTTCCTGAATGCCCAGGAAAACAATACCGCTTTATGGGAGCAGGCCAACAACCACTATACGGCCGAAGAATACCAACAGGCCATTTCGGCTTACGAACAGATACTGACCAATGGACAGGAATCGGCTAAACTGTATTTTAATTTGGGAAATGCGTATTACAAAGCCGGTGATGTTAACAATGCCATTCTGAATTACGAGCAGGCGCAAAAGCTGGCTCCGCAGGATGAAGACATCGCTTTTAACCTGCAAATTGCCAACCAGTTTGTAGTTACCAAAATCGAAGAATTACCAAAACCTTTCTTTCTGCGCTGGAAAACATCCGTCATCAACAAGTACCCAACCGATACCTGGGCAGCCATAAGTCTAGGAGCTTTTATTCTTTTCCTGCTGTTGCTGGGCTTGTTTTTATTTAGCAAGAGCTCAACAGCCAAACGTTTTGCGTTCTGGTTTGGGATCCTGGCGGTTGTATTTTCAGGCTTCACTTTTTCGTGGGCAGCCCACCAGAAGGCTGTGATCAACAAACACGACCAGGCCATTGTATTTTGCCCGAGGGTAACCGTGAAGAGTTCGCCCGCAGAAACAGGAACCGATTTGTTTTTGATTTACGAAGGCGTAAAAGTAGATATAACCGACCGCCTCGACAGCTGGAGAGAAATCAGGCTGGCCGACGGAAACAAAGGCTGGTTACCCGATTCATGTATTGTGACCATTTAACGCTTTAGCTACAGAATAAAGCAAAAAAGGCTGCCGGTTGATCCGGCAGCCTTTTTTGCTTTTGTGCTTTCCTTCGCTGCCACTTTTCCCTCCGGCACAAACATCTCAACATCACTTTTAAGGCAACTGAACGTGTCAAAATTTAGTTATGGATTGACTTCGGAAAAAGGGAAGAAATTAGTATATTAAAACCGTTTAAAGCTTTACAGGCAGCTAAAACAAAAAGCGGAAAAGAACTGTGACCAACATTACAAACCTTTGTTTACAAAACAACTTAATTTAAACGGCCAGTCAATCGATTTAACTAAAATATTATAGTAAAATTCTATCGGATTTTCATCAACATTTAAAGCGTATTGTTGTTAAGAAATTGCGACAGAATAATTCAAGGAAACATTCAAAAAAACTAAATATCTTATGTTTGATTCAGACCTTATCAAAAAAGTTTATTCAAAGCTACCGGAGAGAGTTCAGAAAGCGAAAGAATTATTAAACCGGCCCATGACCTATGCCGAAAAGATTTTATATGCACATCTTTTTGAAACACAGGAACTGGCAGCTTTTGAAAGAGGTACAGATTACGTAGATTTTGCACCCGACAGAGTGGCCATGCAGGATGCAACTGCACAAATGGCGCTGCTTCAATTTATAAATTCAGGAAAGAAAAGAACCGCCGTTCCTTCTACGGTTCACTGCGACCACCTTATTCAGGCGCAGGTGGAAGGTAAAACTGACCTTTCGGTAGCCAAAGATACCAACAAAGAGGTTTTTGACTTTTTGGAATCGGTTTCCAATAAATACGGAATCGGTTTCTGGAAACCGGGTGCCGGTATTATTCACCAGGTAGTTTTAGAAAATTATGCCTTCCCCGGAGGAATGATGATCGGAACCGACTCGCACACCGTTAATGCGGGCGGACTTGGAATGGTTGCCATTGGTGTTGGCGGCGCCGACGCGGTGGATGTAATGGCCGGAATGGCCTGGGAATTGAAAATGCCGAAAATGATCGGGGTGAAACTTACCGGCAAGCTAAGCGGTTGGACTTCACCTAAAGACATTATATTAAAGGTAGCCGGAATTCTTACCGTAAAAGGTGGAACCGGAGCCATTATCGAATATTTCGGAGAAGGCGCCCAATCGCTTTCCGCCACAGGGAAAGGAACCATTTGTAACATGGGTGCCGAAGTGGGCGCTACCACCAGTATTTTTGCTTACGACGAAAGCATGGAGCGCTACCTGAATGCTACCGGAAGATCGGAAGTGGCAGAAATAGCCAACCAGATGAAAGACGTGCTGGATGCTGACCCGGAAGTGTATGCAAATCCTGAGAAATATTACGACCAGCTGATCGAGATCAATCTTTCGGAACTGGCTCCGCATTTGAACGGGCCCTTTACGCCCGACCGTGCCACACCTGTTTCGGAAATGAAAAAGGTGGCCGAAGAAAACGGCTGGCCCGTTGAAGTTTCGGTAGGTTTGATCGGAAGTTGTACCAACTCGTCGTACGAAGATATTTCGAGAGCAGCATCGATTGCCAAACAAGCTGAGGAAAAAGGGCTGATCACCAAAGCCGAATTTACGATCACACCGGGTTCGGAGCAGGTTCGTTTTACCATCGAACGCGACGGATTTATCGATACGTTTGAAAAAATTGGCGGAAAAGTATTTGCCAACGCCTGTGGGCCGTGTATCGGTCAGTGGGCGCGCGAAGGAGCCGATAAGCAGGAGAAGAACACCATCGTTCACTCCTTTAACCGGAACTTCTCGAAACGTGCCGACGGCAATCCCAATACACATGCTTTTGTAACATCGCCAGAAATGGTGACTGCACTGGCCATTGCCGGTCGTCTTGATTTTAATCCGCAAACCGATACATTGACCAACAAAAACGGCGAAGAAGTAAAACTGGATGAACCTACGGGTTTTGAACTTCCGCCAAAAGGTTTTGATGTGGAAGACGCAGGATTTCAGGCTCC
>JBKDZK010000006.1:0-8612 GCA_047971205.1 Draconibacterium sp. | reverse complement strand
TCCTTTTCTTCGGGTTTGAAAACCGGATCGTAGCCAAAACCTCCATCCCCTCTTTTTTCGGTTAGAATTTCACCATTCACGATCCCTTCAAAAAGAATTTCCGTGCCGTTTATTACCAGTGAAATCACGGTTCTAAAACGGGCATTTCGGTTATTTATTTTAGCCAGCTTAGTCAGAACTTTCTGCATGTTTGCCTCCGAGTTCTTTTCTTCTCCCGCATAACGGGCCGAATAAACACCCGGCTCGCCATTAAGCGCTTCTATTTCCAGGCCGGTATCATCAGCAAAACACTGGTCTCCGTATTTGTCGTAAACATAAAATGCTTTTTGTGATGCATTTCCTTCCAGCGTTTCCTGTTCTTCCGGAATATCCTCGTCACAACCGATGTCGTTTAAACTAAGCAGTCTGAATTCATTTCCCAGAATGGATTGAATTTCTTTTACTTTATGTGCATTATTGGTAGCAAAAACCAGTTCCATCTTTTAAATTATTATCAATGAATTTTACGGTCGATTAAAAAATAAACTGTCACGTTTTTATAGGAATCAATCGTATCCAAAACAAAATTTTGTTCCAGATAGTGTTTACACGGCGCGGAATGTGTAACAACAATGTTGCCGACATTACTGCACTCTTTAGGAATCAATTGAATAATACTTCCTTTCTTCTTAAGGCTGTTAACATAAAAAGCTATGTGTGAGTGATGAAAAGGGATTCCGGCACTTAGTCCTTGATCTTCCGGTTTAAGAACATAACAGTTCTGAAGCTGCGGATTATTACTAAGTTTATCTCTGAGGTAGTAACTTATTGAATAAAAATCATCGTCCCATGGCTTTTCCTTAGGATTAAACGTAATGCTTATATTCCTTGTTATTGGCAAATAAAATAAACCTAAAATGATAGCCAAATATACAATATTTGTAATGAAAGGCTTCTGCACCGGGGCGAACTTCAGAATAACCCCAACCAGCCAGTAAAGTGTAATTCCGTTTAACGTTGCAAAAAGAGGATAAAGCGGAATATCGTACCAACCTAATTTTGTTTTTGAACTACTGATTATCAACAAATACCCAACTGTAGTGATTACAAGGAACAAAGTGATATTTTTCAATTTACTGTCGTTTGAAAAAAAGGTAAGCAAGGAAAACGGCAACAACCACCAGAAAAAGTAACGCCCATGGATAAATCCCTTTAAATAATATTCAAAATTCTCTTTATGTCCTTCTTTTACTGCAAAAAAACGACCGAATAATTCGTTCTCCCATACAGAAGACAAGTATCCCGGCAATTTAATCTCTCTGGCAAAATAATAAGCTCCGATAATGGAAACTGAAACTAATACGGCAAAGTAAAAATGCTTACTCCGAATCGTTTTTGAAAATTCCCCTTTCCAAAAGGTGTAAACCATTAAGCCCGGTATAAACATGAAAACAACTGCTGATTTTGTTAAAACCGCAGCTGAAAAAAACAGGAACGTATAATAAAAGTACCTAATCTTCCCGGAAGCCAGAAACCGGTAGTAATTCATTAGCATCAAGAAAATAAACATCGACAATAAAGTATCTGTATCGCCATAACGGATTCCATGTAATTCAACAATAGCATTTGCACTTACAAAAGTGAGTACAGCAATAATCGCAGGCCATTCAGATTTTAAGTGGTGCCTGATCATAAAAAACAAACTCAGACATATTACTAAGGCTGATAGTGCCGAGGGAAGACGAACGGCTAATTCACCCATTCCAAATAATTTCATTAATAATGCCTGGCTCCAAACCAACATGGGTGGTTTTGTTCCGTATAAGTCGGGCACATTATCAAACGTGATTACAATCCACTCATTGTTTTCAATTATTTCCTGTGCATTAACTCCCCGATGTGCTTCATCCCAAATTCGTAAGGGTAATCGCTCCATATGGGCAAAAAGAATAACATAAACCAGGACAAATATGACTACATAAAGACCAGCAAAGAAAAACCGCTCCTTTCTACTATTCATCATCGGAAATTATTATTTAGGTCAAAACAAAAATACAATTTGAATTTTATGATACTAGTAAAACTACCATACAAACAGAATCTGGGCTAAACAGCCAATGTTAAATTTATCTGCACAAAGCTGTGTGCACAAAATAAAGGGATTAATCTTCGAAACAAACTTTCGGTAAATAAATGGCTCCTGATGCTTCAGAAGTTACAAAAAGAAAAAACGATTTTTAATTTTCTATTCGCAGGTACAAGTATGAAGACAATCCACGATCTGGCTCAGAATATCAAACTTCAGGTAATAGTAAGTGTTCTTTCCGTCGCGTTTTGAACAAAGTACTCCCTTGTCACGCAGAATTCCAAGGTGATGAGAAGTAGTGGATTGCTCGATTTTCAGAAGTTCGTGAATTTCTGTAACAGTCAGTTTTTTGCCTCCTTCCAGGTGCTTCAGAATGGCAATACGCATCGGATGAGCCATTGCTTTTAACATGCTCGCCGCTACTTCCAATCTTTCAACATTTAGTTCCTTTACCTCTTCCATCTTTATACTTTTACGTCTGCAAATATATAAATAATTAAGAATAACCGACTTCATATTTGGGTAAAACCTTTAATACCAGCACAATGATAAACTTTTTTTTATGAAACAATCTTTTTTTAAGTGAAATTGTTTTATGTTCGTTCACCAAAAGAAATCAGGACAGTTCAGAGAATGAAAGCATTACAAAAGATAAAGAGCCCAATTGAGCAGGAATTAATTGATTTTGAACCATATTTCAAAAAATCGTTACAAAGTGATATTCCACTTCTGGCAACCATATTAAATTATCTGTACCGAACCAAAGGCAAACAACTTCGCCCCATGTTTGTATTCCTTTCGGCCAAATTACATGGAGGTACCAACGAATCGTCAAAACTGGCCGCCTGCTCGGTGGAGCTGCTTCATACAGCCACCCTGGTGCACGACGACGTGGTAGACGAATCGTACGAACGCCGCGGAATGTTCTCGGTAAAAGCACTTTGGAAAAACAAGCTGGCTGTTTTAGTGGGCGATTACATCCTGGCAAAAGGCTTGCTGCTCCAGCTCGAAAACAAGAAATACAACTTCCTTCACCTGATTTCAAGAGCGGTTCAGGACATGAGCGAAGGAGAAATCCTGCAAATGAAAAAAAGCCGGAAACTGGACATTGACGACGATACTTATTTTGAAATTATCCGCAAAAAAACAGCTTCGCTTATTGCAACAAGTATGGCGATTGGAGCTGCTTCGGCTACTGAAAACGAGGAAATAGTGGAGAAAATGTACCGCATTGGCCAGGATGCCGGTATTGCCTTTCAGATCAAGGACGATATTTTTGATTACCAATCGAAAGGCATCATCGGGAAGCCGATCGGTAACGACATCAAGGAAAAAAAGATCACCTTGCCCCTGCTTCACATTCTGAATAACTCGGACAACTCGGAAAGAAAACGGATTTTGCGCATGGTAAAACGCAGAAACAAAAATACCCAGGCAGTAAAAGAGCTCATCCAACTGGTAATTGACCGCGGAGGACTGGAATACGCCGAGTTGCGCATGCTCGAATTTAAAGACAAAGCTGTAGCCGGGTTAATGGAGTTTCCGGAAAGCGATGCACGCGAATCGCTGATCGAGCTGATGGAATATATTACAACCAGGAAAAAATAGAATCACCCGGGGCAGGTTAAAAGCTGTATTTCTACCGATTCTATTTGGTGGTAAAAACGTATTTCGCGGGTACTGGCATTTCTTATGCGCTAAGCGGTTCGAAACCGCTAAGCACCTAAGTTCTTAATATTCAAGCATTAACGCATTTTGGCATTCATGCATTCAAAACTCAAGAAATACAGTCAGATGTATCTTCCTACACTTCCAAGCGGATGAAATAGCCGTTGTGTTTACGCATGTTCAACACATTGTTTTCACCCAATATCAGGTACTGCCCTTTTATACCGGTCAGTGTTCCTTCAATCACGGATTGTTTGTCGAAACCAAGACTGGTGATTTTCTCAGGATATTTTTCAACCGGGTAATTAATGGCTGTTACCTCATCATCCGGTTCGGCATATTTCCGAAGTTCTGCCGGTAACAGATCCATTACCTTCTTCTTTTCGGCAGGAAGATCAAAATCCTGTAAAACCTCGTTTTTCAGCATGGCCCGCCAGTTGGTTTTATCCGTAAAATAATCTTTCAGAAACACCTCGATCACTCCCGCAATATGCCGGTTGGGAGTTTTCGCAATTTTAATGGCAAAGCTGGCCCCCTGATCGATCCAACGGGTAGGAACCTGGTGATTCCGGGTAACCCCCACTTTTAGTTCGCTTGAAACAGCCAGGTAAACATAGTGATCGATCAAATCGTGCTTTTCGGCCCACTCCATGTCGCGCGCCATTCCGAAATGCGATTTCGATAATTCCGGACGCATGATCGATTCGCTGGCTTCAGGAGCCGTTTGCAGGCAGTTGTAGCAAAATCCCTGGCCAAACGATGTTTTGGTTTGCTTTCCGCACGAGATACAGTTAATTCGCCCGTCAAACTGCATTTTTATGTTTTTCCCGATCAGGGCATTCATATCCACCAGCTGGTCGCCCACAGGTAATTTATAGTTAACCGGGCTGCTAAGCTCGGTAAGCATTTTCAGGATGTTGCCTTCGTATTGCATAAAATGTAAGTCAAATTTTTCAGAGGTGAAGGTAGTACAGAAGTTGCACTATCCAAAGTTTGCAGGTGTTTAATCATCGAATCCCGGGCGTTTAAAATCCTTCACTCCGGGGAATGTTTGCAGCAATTGCTTTTTGATGGAGGATAATTCCAGCAGAAAATTCAGAATATCATCCTCCTTTTCTTTGCATTCGGCATAAAAAACCGACAAGGCATCCATCGATCGTTCAATGGCAATGATGGCAATTTTCGCCGATCCCAGGTTATCAGAATAAACGTTGTACTCATCATCCGGATCGTTTTGCCGCTCTTCCAGATCGAGGTGCGCACGGTGAACTTTGGCTCCGATAAAGAAGTAATACCACCCGATCACTTCCAGCGCATCTTTGTATTTCACAATCGATGCTTCGTCGTTGATCATTACCAGTTCTTCGGCTTTTTCAGCCACAAATTCACTGTTCGTCTCCAGCCATTTGTGCATTTTTGTTCCATAGCTGTTGGCCTTCACTTCCAGCGGAGTTTCAATGTGTTCCGGTATTTCAACGTCAGGAATATTATCCAGATCGATTCCCAGCCGCCCTGCATCTTCTTCAATTAATTCCATGGTAACTTCCCAGGCCAGCCGAATCTGTTCCCAAAAGTTCTTGTTTTCCGCAGCGGGATTCTGCTGATCCTGACCTTCTTTCATCTCCTGTTCGGGCAGGGAAGTCAGGCATTTTTGCGTCAGGGTACAACGTTCGCACCAACGATCGCAAAAGTTATAAATACCGGGCACAAGATTTTCATTGTTGGCCAAGTCAAGCAGAGATTGTTTGTAGTGTTCTTTTTTCGATTTCATCTGTTTATAATTACCTATTTTTGGGTAACAGATGGAACTCCCATATCCGCCAGCCGGCAGATTCTCATGGTCGTTTCATTGTTGATCAATCTACTACGATAACAAGACAAATCTCAAAAAAGTTGAACAAACACTTCAAAGAAAATCAGAGCGTTTGGGTTTAATTTCTGAAGTTGCCAAAGCTTTGGATGCCCCCAGAATATCGGCCACACCCGAGCCATTGTCGAGTGCACTGGGAAAAACCACGTCCCCCATTTTTCCCTGACCATCGAGATGACCTCCGATAATGATAACCTCTTCCTTTAAAACCGGGTCCGATCCTTCAATCCATCCAACTACGTTGCACGACTGCGCATCGGGGAAATACCTGGTTTCGGCAGAGATCTTTATTGTTTGTTCTGCACCAAAGACAAACGAAGGAATATCGCCGTATTGCAGCTGTTTCTTTGTTTCCGTGTAATCTTTTCCTGCATCCGAAAAAATCTGCTCCGCCAACCCCGGACTCACATGGGCATAAACAAATCCATCCAGGTTAACCGTATTCGGATTGGCAATCAGGTTTGGGTAAACCATCCCAATTGCACCGTGTTTCACTGCATTTCTGAATTTATAGCGATGCTCTGCATAGGGCGTCCACTTCATCATTGTGGAATCGTTTTTTGTGTAAGGAATTCCAGGCTCCAACACAATTACTTTCCCTTTTACATCCACATTTCTATAATCGTCGTACCCCAATTCGGGCGCGGTAATTCCGTAACCGACATAAACCAGGTTGGCTTCCACTGTTCCGCTTGCCGAATTGGAACCCGGCAGATAATCGTCCGGAAATTTCAAAATTTGCTGCTTATTACCATTTGAATAAACAACCTCTCCCAGTGACGGAACTTCGGAATATGCGTTCTGAAAATACTGAAAGTAACTTCCCTGGTTGGCGGGTTGGATCCCCCACTCTCTGAATTTTCCGGAACACCACTCAGCGGCCTTCAGGTATTCGGGAGAGCCCGATAAACGCCCTTTGTATTGCGGAGCACTTAACTCCTCCACGTACCCCAGAATCTCGTTGCTCGAGATCGCATGAAAAGTGTTTCGTAATTTCTTCTGACCGGTTGTTTCCTGTTCTTTTACAAGGCTTACACTTGTCAGCAATAGCAAACTGACGACAAATGTTACTGTTTTCATGTATATCAAATTTTCGAACGGACTAAAAATACAATTTTTTGAACGGACAGTATCTGAAACATCAAAAATCTAAAATAGTTGAATTACAAGTTCGAAAATTGATGCTTCACTCCAGCCTTTAAATCCTCTTAACATAGTTTTTAACTCTCTATGTTACTGATCAAAGCGTCTTTTACATAACTTTCATACGCTAACATAAAAAACGAAAAACATGAAAATTTTAAAAGGGACCATTTTTGGTGCTATTGCCTTCTTTTTTCTGGGCTGGCTGGTTTGGGGAATCCTGCTGATGGATTTTTCAATGAACAATTACAACACGGAGATTTATCTTCCTGAAGACGAAATGATCTGGTGGGCAATGATTGTTTCCAACCTGGCACTGGCTCTTATGTACACACTCATTTTGAAATGGGCCGGTGCCAAAACACTTGTCGACGGCGTTAAAATTGCCGCCATTATCGGGGCGCTCTATGCCCTTAGCATTGACTTGGGCTATTACTCCATGACCAATGTGATCCTGAATCTTTCGGCCATTGTTGTTGACGTGCTGGCTTATTTGGTGATTTCTGCCATTACCGGGTTAATAATAGTAGTAACTTGGGGAAAAGACAAAGCTGCATGATTCTGAAAAATCACTTTAAACGATAACCCGGAGGATGGTTCAAAAGCTGGCGGAATTTGCATAAACACTTCTTTTGATCCATCCTCTCTTTATCCTCCAACCTCTACATCCACCCCGTACGAATTAAATATTTCGATTGCCTTTTCTATTTCCTCTTCTGAAGGCTCAGTCATATCCAACTCTTCGTAATTTGAACCAAGTTTGTTGTATTTGTGCGCAGCAATATTGTGGTAAGGCAACAAGCTAACAAGTGGCTTCGCAGGTGCTGCGAATTCCGATTCGCAGTTTTTATAAGTCAACTCGGCAATAAACGCCGCCATCCGGGTAACTTCTTCTTCGGATGTATTTACATTGTGAATAAACGGGATCCGAATGTTGATTGCAACGCCTGTTTCAGCAAGTTTAACCAGGTTTTCAAGAATGAGTTTATTATCCTTTCCGGTCCATTTTTTATGCTGAAGAGGATCCATAATTTTCAGATCGTACAGAAACAAATCAGTGTGTTTTGCCACTTCCAGCAATGTTTCTGCAGGTGCAAAACCACAAGTATCCACCGCACGGTGCAAACCGGCTTTCCCGCACTCCTGCAGCATTTCAAGCAAAAAACCGGGAAACATCAACGGTTCGCCACCCGAAAAAGTTACTCCACCTTCTGAGTGTTCAATGTGTACGCGTTCACGTTCAATAATCTGCATTAACTCAGCGGCATCGTACAATTTCCCCGACACCTGAATCGCTTTCGTCGGACAGGCATCGGCGCATAAACCACAAAGCGTACATTTTTCAGCATCGGTCACAATTCCGTTTGGAGTCAATGTTAATGCGTCTTCCGGGCAAATTTCAATGCAATCCTGCGCACCGATACACTTCGAAGCGGTGTAAAGCTTCTGCATTTTAGGCAGCTGGCTTTCGGGGTTGTGGCACCATTTGCAGCGCAGCGGACAACCTTTTACATAAAGAGCAATGCGAATTCCGGGACCATCGTTAATGGCATAGCGTTTTATATCGAAAATAAGTGGAATCATAAATAGTTTCTATTCCTATTTCGTAGCTCTTATTTGTTTTTTGACCCCTCCCAGCCTCCCCAAAAGGGGAGGAGAAGTCCCCCTCCGGGGGATTTAGGGGGTCCAATAACTTTGAGAACTATTAATTTCAAAGTACCTCATTTTCCGTCCTGTCGATAATCTCCTGTTGCAGATCGGCGTTCATATCGTTAAAATAGTCGCTGTAACCCGCCATTCGAACCAGTAGATCTTTGTAATCTTCGGGGCAAGCCTGTGCCGCATACAAAGTAGCCGTATCAACTA
>JBKDZK010000005.1:0-3598 GCA_047971205.1 Draconibacterium sp. | reverse complement strand
AAAAAAGTAAATCGAATTATTTGTTAGGCGGAAATAAGCTGCCCTGGTATATGCTGGGCTTGTCCAATGCATCGGGTATGTTTGATATTTCTGGAACCATGTGGTTGGTTACTTTGCTGTTTGTGTATGGTTTGAAAAGTATCTGGATTCCTTGGCTGTGGCCGGTTTTTAACCAGATTTTCCTGATGGTGTTTCTCAGTATCTGGTTACGGCGCTCGAAAGTAACCACCGGTGCCGAATGGATCAACACCCGCTTTGGCCGGTCGATGGATAGCAATCTTTCGCACGGAGTAGTGGTGGTTTTTGCACTCATCCTTTGTTTGGGATACTTGGCTTACGGCTTTATCGGCCTGGGAAAATTTGTGATGATTTTTATTCCCTGGGACATTGTTCAGCCACATTTCCCCTTCCAGGTGCCGCTCGAATATGTTCCGCACGTTTATGGAATAGCCTTTACTCTCTTTGCCGTATTTTATGCGGTTATCGGTGGTATGACTAGTATTGTTTGGGCCGATGTGTTGCAATACATTATTATGACCATTTCTGCGATTCTGATTGGTGTACTGGCCATGAAAGCCCTGGCAGTGGAATCGCTTCATGTTCCCGAAGGCTGGCATTCGCCGTTTTTTGGCTGGCAGCTGGATGACCTCGATTGGAAGGGAATAATCAACGAGGTAAACACAAAAATTTCCAGCGACGGCTATTCGCTGTTCTCCATCTTTTTTATGATGATGTTGTTTAAAGGCTTGCTGGTATCGCTTGCCGGTCCTGCACCAACTTACGACATGCAAAAGATTCTTTCAACCAAATCACCCAAAGAGGCGGCAAAAATGAGTGGTTTTGTTTCGGTGGTTTTGATGCCGATCCGCTATTTTATGATTGCCGGTTTTGCCGTGCTGGCCATTTTGTATTACGATAAGCTTAACCTCTTGGTAGCCGAGCAGATCGATTTCGAACAGATTCTTCCATCGGCTATTGCTGAATTTGTGCCGGTTGGTTTTATGGGGCTTCTGCTCGCCGGTTTGCTGGCAGCTTTTAACTCTACCTTTGCCGGAACCCTGAATGCCGCGCAGGCTTACATTGTAAACGATATTTACCTGCGGTATGTGAAGCCAGAAGCCGATAACCGTCAGATCAAAAATATGAACTACATCACCGGTGTGGTGGTGGTGATCATCAGCATTATTTTCGGGGTGTTTGCACAGGATGTAAACAGCATGTTGCAATGGATCGTTTCGGGACTTTACGGAAGTTATGTGGTTTCGAACGTGCTGAAATGGTACTGGTGGCGTTTTAACGGCTACGGTTATTTTTGGGGAATGGTGTTTGGATTGATACCGGCACTGATCTTCCCGCGTGTAACCGACACCCTCGACCTGTATTATTTCCCCTGGTTGTTTGTTATCTCGCTGGCAGGTGCCCTGTTGGGAACTTTCCTTTCCAAACCAACCGATGAAGCAACCCTGAAAGATTTCTACAAGACCGTTAACCCCTGGGGTTTTTGGGGGCCGGTTCGCGACAAGGTAGTGGCCGAAAATCCCGGATTTGTACCCAACAAAACATTCAAACGCGATATGCTGAATGTCGTTCTCGGAACGATCGGACAAACGGCACTGGTGGCTCTTCCTATTTACATTGTCTTACAGGAAGCTGTTCCGATCTGGATCACCATCGGAATAGCGGTTGTTTGCGGATATATTTTGAAAAAAACATGGTGGGATACGCTTCCCGAACAATAATAGTTGATGTATGATACCAACAAAAGAACAATTTGAAAAGAGGCTTTCAGAATTAAAAAAACAACACGAAAAGCTTCTGGCGAAAAAGAATAAAAAGCAGACGAAAGAGTTCAACGGAATTTATCATCGTTACAAACGACCGGTTTTAACGGCTGCACACGCACCCCTGCACTGGCGTTACGATCTGAATTACAACAGTAATCCTTTCCTGATGCAACGCATTGGTGTGAATGCCACTTTGAACAGCGGTGCCATCTACCTCAACGGCAAATACCTGTTAATGGTGCGTACCGAAGGCTGGGACCGCAAATCGTATTTTGCAGTGGCTGAAAGCCCCAACGGGGTTGATAATTTCCGCATTTGGGAGCGTCCGGTTACAATGCTCGAAACCGAAGACCCAGATACCAATGTGTACGACATGCGCCTCACGCAGCACGAAGATGGCTGGATTTACGGAGTATTTTGTTCCGAAAGAAAAGATAAAAGTGCTCCTAAAGGCGATACGTCAATGGCAACTGCCAGCGGCGGCATTGCCCGCACCAAAGACCTGGTAAACTGGGAGCGTTTGCCCGATTTTATTTCGCACCACGGACAGCAGCGGAACCTCGTGCTTCATCCCGAATTCGTAGATGGAAAATACGCCTTTTACACCTGCCCGCAGGATGGTTTTATTGAAGTTGGCGGCGGTGGCGGAATTGGCTGGGCACTGGTCGACGACATTACAAATGCGGAAGCGCCCGAAGAAATCATCATCGACGAGAAGATCTACCACACCATAAAAGAGTTGAAAAACGGACAGGGCCCGGCACCGATCAAAACCGAAAAAGGCTGGCTGCACCTTGCTCACGGCGTTCGCGGCTGCGCGGCAGGTTTGCGTTATGTGCTGTTTATGTTTATGACCGATTTGGAAGACCCGTCGAAAGTAATTGCCCGCCCGGGTGGTTATTTTATGGCTCCTGAGGGCGACGAACGGATCGGCGATGTTTCCAACGTACTTTTTACAAATGGCTGGATTCGCAACGAAAACGATGAGGTGTTTATTTATTACGGTTCTTCCGATACACGGATGCACGTAGCTACGACTACTGTTGATCAGCTGATTGACTACTGCCTGCATACGCCGGAAGACGGATTCCGCTCGGCTGCCAGCGTACAAACCATCAATAAACTGATCGATAAAAACAAAGGCAGGTATTGATCCTTATTAAAAATTCATCGGATGACTATGAGTTGTATTCAGGAGTCATCCGATGAATAAGCTGCCAGTCAGCAAAATAGTTTTTGCATCGAAGTACGGGACAATATTTATTCAACCCGGTTCTTTCTTTGGATATTGAACGCACGATAAAATCTTTTACCTTCACCGGGAAAAGCTTTTAATATGACATCTCAAAAGAAAACATATAACTGGGCCGTTTTAGGCTGCGGAAAGATCGCCCGCAAATTTGTCAGCGATCTCAAACTATTGCCCAATGCAAGGCTTTATGCTGCTGCCGCACGCGACTTATCCCGGGCACAGGAATTTGCCGATGAACTGGGTTTTGAAGTGGCTTACGGAAGCTACGAGGAGATGGTTAGTGATCCGAAAGTGGATGTTGTTTACATTGCCACTCCGCATTCGCATCACCGCGAACATGCCTTGTTGTGTCTGCGCAATAAAAAGGCGGTATTGTGCGAAAAAGCCCTGGCCATGAACTCAAACGAAGTAGACGAAATGGTGGAGTGCGCCCACGAAAACAACGCCTTTTTTATGGAAGCTTTCTGGACGATGTTTCAACCCAGCTACCAAAAAGCAATGGCAATTCTTCGCTCGGGGGAACTAGGGAAATTAAAAATTGTTCGTTCCGACTTTGCATTTA
>JBKDZK010000004.1:0-7940 GCA_047971205.1 Draconibacterium sp. | reverse complement strand
ATATTATCCAGGTCTTCTCAACAAAGGTTTTCATTTTCCGGTAAGCTCTTTCTGATAAACCCTCACATAATCGATCAGGAGATGATGGGGAAACAGGGTGCTGTCGATGCCGTGTTTTCCTCCCCAGCCTCCACCAACGGCAAGGTTCAGAATCAGGTGAAAGGGCTGGTCGAAAGGCCATGCACCGGGACCTTCTTCGTTGTTTTTGAAGCGAAAGTATTGTTGTCCGTCAACGTAGCTTCTGATTTCGTTGGCATCCCATTCCATTGAATAAACATGAAAATCAGTGGTGGCAGTTGGCTGGTATATTTCTTTTCCCACTTGTGTGCCAATGGTGTGGTTAAAAAACTCGGTATGAACCGTAGAATGCACCGTATCGGGGTCGTAACCTACGTGTTCCATAATGTCGATTTCGCCACTCTTGGGCCAGTTGCCGTAAGTGTTGTTGGTAGAAAGCATCCAGATGGCGGGCCAGGTTCCTTTGCCGGCGGGCATTTGGGCTTTCACTTCCACTTTGCAATATTGCCAGTCGCCTTTGTTTTTGGTAGTCAGGCGGGCCGAGCTGTAGTCTTTGTTTTCTGTTGGTTCCTTGATGGCGGTAATGGTTAAAATCCCGTCACGGATGTAGACATTGTCAGGATCGGCAACCGTGTACCATTGTTTTTCGTTGTTGCCCCATCCGTAGGTATTTCCGCGTGTGTCGTAGTTCCACTTGCTGGTATCGGGAAGTCCGTCGGTATTAAATTCGTCAGACCAAACCAACTCCCAGGTGTTCTGATCTACCGCGATGGTATCGGCTTTTTGCTTTTTGCTGCTTCGGCATTGGATGAATAACAAGGCAATCAATGGAAGTAAAAGCAAACTTTTTATTTGTGTCATCTATCTAAATTTTTAATGGTGTTACTTTAAGATTCTGTTTTGTCCCGATGGGTCTTTGAATGGAACTTTGCATTGGTTAGGTTCTTCAAGCCTTTTTAGGTGTCTTTCGTTGCGCGCGAAATTTGATATGCGCGAAGAAATAGCTGTCTGCCTTGAAGCAGGCAATTTGTGAACCAGGGATGCCAGCACTTTATCCTAATTGGGAGTGAAAGGAAAGGAATGGGAAATTGTCCCATTCCTTTCAAGCTAAACTAAACTATCCTATAATCTAACTAAACGTGTTATTTCAGATACCAGGGAACCTGGTTGGTTGCATCGTTTTCTCCAAACTGATCCTGAATTGCCTTTTTGTAATTATCAGGATTCGTTGATTGTTCACTGGTTGGATACATCCACCGTTTCGGATAGGTGGTTTTACTATCCGGGTTAAGGTTTGTTGCCGGGTCCAACGGATATTCAGGATATTCTGTTCGCAGGAATTGGAAATAATTACCTCCATTTCCCTGAAAGAAATCAATCAGCCAACGCTGTATCCAGATTTGATGCAAACGATCTGTTTTACTTCCATTGGTTGCATATGCTGCATTTCCTGTAAAATAATTGTCGATATACTCCTGGTCGATCGCCATTCCGTGTACAAAATCCGCAGTATTGGGAAGATTTTTATAGTATTCCAGCTGTGCTTTAACGCCATTCTGATAGTAGGTCTGAGCATTTCCTGAAAGCCAGCCTTCTTCAATGGCTTCGGCAATGATGAAACACTGTTCTGAATAGGTGAAAATAAGCATGGGGTCATTATCCATAAATTGAGTATAACGAAGATTTACAAGAGAGTATTCTCCGGCCAGACCATTGGGTTGTAATACGGAATTGGGAAGAGAACTGAGACCACCAACGTAGGCTTCGAAATCTGATTCAGTCAGGCCTTCATCAATTTTTTTCTGCGCCGGATCAGCAAAATAGAAAAGTCTTCTGTCCTCCAGATTTTTTAACGCTTCAACTGTTAATTTGGAAAGAGATGCATATCCTCTGAATTGGGCCCCATTCTGATAAAAGGGGAAAATCTCATCAGAATTCCCGGAGGCAGAATAAACTAGTTTAAAATTATCTGCATTTCCAGTCAGGAGTGGTTCGTTGTTTACGATTTGAGCAAATCTGTTTTTTTGTTCTGCGCTCACTTTCTTACTCATGGTTTGGATTACTTTTAATTGCATGGCATTGCATAGTTTTTGCCATTTTAGAGCATCGCCTCCAAACATGATATCTCCGTCGAAGTTATATCCTTCTCCAAAATATGTAGCTGCTTGTTCCAGGTCAGTTAAGATTCCTGCAAAAACATCGGCTTGCTTATCATACTTTGGGCGTACATTGCCTTCGTAGTATAAACCGGCTTCCGAATAAGGGACATCCCCCAAATCTAATGTAGTTTGAAATCCGATCCAGGCTTTTAAAAAGAGTGCTAATCCCTGATAAGAAGGTTTGTTTGAACTGCCTTCAGCAAATTCCACCATAAATCTAAGGTCGGTTAGCCGTGTGTAGGCATCAAAACTACCCCAGGGCCAATAAGCAAAATAATATTGCCCCGGATTTTCAGCGTTGGTTTGAATAAGATGTTTGTTGAATAAATTGCCTGATAAGAAATCAGCGGCATTTACATTCCAAAAGCGATAGGTGTCTTTTAATGTTTGCGCTGCAAGCATATTTGGTGAAACCCTGTCGGTTGAATTGGGGTTGGTATTTATTTCTTCAAAATTATCGCATGATACTGCGGTAACCAGGAACACAATTGTAAAAATATATATTAGCTTTTTCATAATAGTGCTGTGTTAGAATGAAACTTTAATATTTCCTCCAAGATATCTGACAGATGGGTCTGAAAAGTTTTCATTCCCGCCATCAGGGTCTGAGTATTTAAAATCTTTAGCCCAGAACAATACGTTTTGTCCCACAAACCCTATTGATGCCCCTTTAACCGGCCCTAATTTTGCCAGGACTTTTTGCGGGAAAGTGTAGGTAAGTGAGATTTCACGGAGTTTTAAGAAGGTTCTTTCATATATATCGTAAGGAGTTGGGGTTCCTCCCCATACACTACTTGCATGCAAGCGTGTTATTGCATTCTGATAAGTAACTGCCACATCGTTCGGAGCAAATTGGCGGTCGTCGGTAAGAATATTGCCACTTACATCATAGGTAGCTGATCCGGAAACCACTTTCACCCCTTCGCCTATATAATGTTTAGACCCGGGGTCGGCAACATCTTGTGCTCTTGTTTCAGTTAGTGATTCCGGATGCACTCCGGCCTGCCACATGTAGCTTTCGGTAACGGTATTCATTAATCCGCCAACAACGCCGTCAAACGACATGAACAGACTGAAGTCTTTGTAGCGTAAAGTCGAGCTGATACCCCAAATCCAATCAGGAGTTCGGTACCCATAGAAAGTATAAATACTACTTCTATGTGGTAAGCCGTTACTCCAGATCATAGCTCCGGTACCAGGTTGGTAATCGAAGTCCTGAATAGTGATAAAATCAGTACGCTCACCTTCAGCAATCCAGTCCCTGTCGTTGTTCCTGGTATTTACAGAGTCAATTTTGGCATATACTTCTTTGTAAGTTCCCCAGTTAAATGTAAGGTCCAACTGAATGTCCTGTTGTTTAACCGGTGTTACAGTTGCAACAATGTCCCAACCTTTTCTTGAACGTTCTTCGTCGGTATTAATAATTTCACCAACAATTCCTGAAGCCGGGGTCCTGCTGGCCGGGCTGTTCCCATCTTGTAAGATGTCAGAAATAGTTTTGTTATAGTACGAAACATCTAAAGTAAATCGTTTATTCAGCATAATGCTTTGCAACCCAACCTCATATGTGGTTGATTTTTCAGGAAGAATTGTAGAACTTCTTACTTTATCGGGTGCCGAAGCGCCATTTAACCCATTCCAAATCCCGTTACTGGTTGAGAATGTTGTTAATATCTCATATACCCCCGGAGGCGTTTTTGCTGTAGTCCATGAGCTTCTGGCTTTTAACAGGTCAAGCCAATTGCTTGTATTGTCAGGCAGTAATTCGGATATTATTACACTACCGGAAATGGAAGGATAAAAATAAGACCAATCTGATTTTGGGATATCTGAGCTGGCCAATGTTGAAACCCAGTCATTACGTCCGGTGGCATCTAAATAAATTAGGTTATTCCAGGATAGCGCTAAACGGCCAAATACTGAATTTGACTGCTCCGCGTATTTCGATTCTCCCACCCGGGCGGCATTTGCCGAAGCTTTTAACGAGTAATAGCCAGGAATTGAGATTCCTCCTGTGGTTTGTCCACTAAGGTTATCATCTCTTCTGTAATATATATTTCCTCCCAGCAGGTATTCCAATTCTAATTTGTCATCCACCAGTTTTTTGATGCCTGTAAACAGCAGATCATTGTTGATACTAAATCCTTGTGTTCTACCAGTAATATATGCTCCTACTTTTGTTCCGTTCCAGGGATAATCAATTCCCGGAACACCAGTATCTCCAGTTGAAGTCCATGAGCCTTGAGACAGTCTGATTTGTCCTCTGTTCACAAAAAAGTCGAGACCTGAGCGCGCCGTAACTTTTAACCAGTCGGTAATTTCATAACTTGTAGAAAGGTCGGCATTAAAAATATCGCGCGATGTTTCGTTGGTAATGGCATAACGGTCAAAGTACGGGTTGTTTATATTCCCGTTCGGGTAAGTCCAGTTTTGTTTCTGGTCTTTAATCATCCAGTAATTATTCTTGTAATCCAATATGTTGTAGTCGGCAGGCGAATAGATTAACATCGAATACATTACATCATAAGATTTATACCCATTGGTTCCCATGTTGGGAGATTCTCTTTTGGTATAAGACATATTGGTTGTTAACTGAAACTTCTCGTAGTTGATATCACCGCCAATTGTATAAGAGTATTTGTCGAGCTTGGCATTTGGATAAACTCCTTTCTGTTGTGTCCAGTTCAATGAACTTCTGAGTGAAATGTGGTCTGACCGGAATCCTACGTTGACGTTGTTATTGGTAACATAGCCCGATTCAAGAAAATTATCGAAATTGTTTTTTCCAACCGGAAGATACTCATAGTCTCTGTAGTCCATTAAAAAAGGGTCCCACTGAGTACGTACGGTTCCATCCATAAGAGTACCCCACGACCTGGTTTGCCTTATATCATAATTTCCATTATTTCCCCGGCCATAAAGGCTTTGTTTTTCCGGGATCGCGAGGAATCCTGCATGAAACATAGTGTTAGAAGTTAAATCGACTGAAACACCCATTTTACCAGAACTTCCGTTTTTTGTAGTAATTAATATTGCACCCGATTTTCCTCGAAAGCCGTAAAGAGCAGAAGCTGTAGCACCCTTTAATACTGACATCGACTCAATGTCTTCGGCGGCAATATCGTTTAGCTTTTTGTTGGCATAAGCAATCCCGTCGATAACGATCAAAGGATCCGATTCGCCGCGAATGGTGATGGTTGGTTCCACATTAAAATCGCTTGAGTTTTGCACCAATACGCCAGCAACCTTACCTGTAAGTGAGGTTCCTACATCAACTCCGGTGACTTTTTGTAGTTCCTCCCCGCTTATAGCCTGCACCGAATAACCCAGTGCTTTTTGTTCCCTTTTTATACCCAAAGCGGTAACTACTACTTCTTCTAACCCAATGGCATCTTCAATCAGAGTAACATTAACTGTCACTTGATTCCCAACTACAATTTCCTGGGTTTCCATTCCTATAAAAGAGAATACCAAAACGGCATCGGCTGATAAATCGCTGATGGTATAACTTCCGTCGAAATTGGTTATTGTTCCGTGTGTAGTTCCTTTCACCACCACGGTAACTCCTACAAGCGGTTCTCCCTTGGAGTCAGTAACTTTTCCGGTCACCAATTTCTGGTCGGGTGTTTGCGCAGTTTTGGGCATTAAAATAATGTATTTGTCATTGATCAGTACACCTACGTCGTTCTTGTCGAACAACTGGTTGAGGATGTTGTCAATGGTTGCGTTTTCGACCGAAACGCTTACTTTTTTGTCAACATCAATTAGCTCGCTGTTGTACAGAAAATAGAATTCGCTCTGCTTTTCTACTGCTGCCAGAACCTGCTTCACCGTAGCTTGTTCGAAACTAAGGCTAAGCTTCTTGGTTTGAGAATAGCTGCTCGAAGCAACTACCTGGAAAGCAGAGAGAAGAATTAATAACAATGCATTACGCATAATCATAAGTTTTTTCTTATGGTGCCTCGTCAGCAGCCACAAGGGTTTGACAAATTTTTTCATACCTTTGAATGTTTTTTATTAGTTTAATTACCAGACCAATTAATTGGTGTTAAGCGCGGAGGGAGTGTTGGAGCACTTCCTCTTTTTCTTTGAAAAATAGTTTTACATAAGCTCTTTGTTTTTGGATATTATTACTGTGGAATAATTTTTTTCGCCTCCAGCCTTGTTCATTTTCCCGGGTTTGTAGATTATTTTAATGGCCGGTGAACTTAACTGTAGAAGTTCCAGTACCCGGTTCAATGGTTCGTTTTCGAATGTTGTACTGAATTTGTATTTCTTTAGCTCATTGTTTGCAATTATCACTTTAACTCCGTACCAGCGTTCGAGTAATTTTGCCACTTCTTCGAGTGGCGTATCGTCCAGAACAAGGATATTTTTGTGCCACGATATTTGAGCGTCGATGTTGCCCGGTATTGCTTTTAAATTCTTCGAATTTTTTTCTGCCTCGTAGTGGTCGCCGGGCTTCATTTCAACCGTATTCGATTGGTTTGCCTGATCAACCGCACTAAATTTAACAGAGCCTTCTTGCAGGGCAACAGCCACCACCACTTCTTCGGGGTAGGCTTTTACATTAAACCGTGTTCCGGTTACTTCAATGCTTGTATTGGCAGCAGTTACGATAAAAGGTGAGTTTTTGTTCGAGGCCACATCCAGAAAAGCTTCTCCCTCAAGGTATATCTTTCTGTTTTGTTGAACAAACGGAACTTCGTATCTCAGTAAACTTTCGGCATTGAGCCATACTTTTGTCCCGTCGGGAAGTATTACATGCGATCGCATTCCCCCCGGGCTGTTAAATTGCTGTTGTGCAAACTCTTGTTTCACTTCGGTTTGGGAGAGCTGATTCTGTATGTTCCAGATTGAATAAATTAGCAAGGGTATGGCAAGAACAGCAGCAACTTTGGTCAGTTGCTGAACCAAATGTTTGACTTTGTCTTTTTTTCGGGTACGGGTCATTACCTTTCTAAAGGCAAAATCCACGTCAATATCTTCTGTCATGCCGGCAAACACTGCGGCCTGTATTTCTTTCTCTTCCTTCGAAATTTTCCGGTTAAATGCCAGGTATTGTGAGAGCTGTTCGTTCTTATGC
Organism: Draconibacterium sp.; assembly: GCA_047971205.1. GTDB lineage: Bacteria > Bacteroidota > Bacteroidia > Bacteroidales > Prolixibacteraceae > Draconibacterium. The sequence continues at coordinate 677 of JBKDZK010000004.1, read as the reverse complement.
AATGATTCTTTCTTCAATTTTCCTCCGCTGATAAATGTCTGTTATCTTCCTTTCGTTGCCGTTAATACAATCGAACAAAGAAAAACACGTAGTCGAAAAGCTATTTTTTTTAGAATGTCAGAAAAACAGGAGCAGGGTAAGGTAATTTTGAAGCTCTTTTCTCAGTATCTTCAATGCATTGGAGATTTGAGTCTCGACTGTACGTTTTGACAGTTCAAGAGAAAGCGCAATTTCGTCGTTTGATAAACCTTTAAAACGGCTGAGGGTAAATATTTCGGCAGTTCGGGGAGGAAGCTTGGTAAAAGCCAGTTTAAGCTTTTGCTGAAGTTCTGTATCGGTATAAATATCGGGGTTGTATCGCATCTCCGATTCCATCTGCCGTTTAAGTTCCTCAATAACGTTCTTTTTTACCTGCGCGCTTTTTAAGAAGTTAATGGAGCGGTTCTTAATCGATGTAAAAAGATAACTTTTTAGTGGATTGTCTGATTTTAAGGATTGTCGGTTTTCCCACAGACGTACAAAGAAATCCTGAACAAGTTCTTCCGCTTCGTCTTTGTTGAGTACAATACTCGAAGCAAAAACAACCAATCCGGGATAATAGTATTTGAACAAGAGCTCAAATGCAGTGGTGTCGCCCTGTTGCATTCGTTCTACCAGTATTCGTTCTTCAATCCCTC
>JBKDZK010000003.1:0-3022 GCA_047971205.1 Draconibacterium sp. | reverse complement strand
GGATGCAGATTACACGGCGATCAGACGAGTGAACAACTTTATGGAAAATATTGACCGTATTGAAACCGATAACACCGGGCTTATCAACCGGCTTAAGGGCGAAGTGCGCACCATCAGGGCTTATCATTATACTAAATTAGCGATGTTGTTTGGCGATGTCCCCTTGATTATTTCCAACATTAATGTGGAAGAAGGTAAAACCATCACCAGGGATGCGGTTTCTTCGATCTGGGATTTTGTATCGACCGAGCTTACCCAAGCGGCAGAAGATCTGCCCAAAGAATATACCGGCGACGATAAAGGCCGCGTAACCAAAGGAGCTGCTTTAGCTTTAAAAGCCCGTGCAATGCTTTTTGCCGGTCGTTACTCAGAAGCGGCTACCGCTGCCAAACAGGTAATGGACCTGCAGGTGTATTCGCTGTATAATTCATACGAGGACCTTTTTCAGTACGAGGGTGAGAACTGTAACGAAGTAATTCTCGACAGACAATTTGCCAAAGATGTGTTGGCAAACAACTACTATAACGTTATTGGCCCCTGGAGCTTGATTCCGGGAAGTGCCGGTAGTGTTTATGTACCTACTAAAAAGCTGATGGACATGTACGAAATGAACAATGGTTTATCGATTACAGATTCTGAAAGTGGTTTCGATCCTCAAAATCCATACGAGAACCGCGACCCACGCTTAAAGCAATCGGTTTTTGTTACGGGAACAAGCCTGCCCAACGGAAAAACATTTAATTCAATTCCCGGGGATGCTGTGGCTACAGACCCCGTTGGCGGAACTTTGTATACCACTGCCACCGGATGGAACATCAAAAAATACATTGCCAACAGCGATTTTGATACCCCGGCGAATTCAGGAATTAACCTGATCCTGATTCGCTACGCTGAGGTATTGCTCACTTATGCCGAAGCTAAAATTGAGATGAATGAAATTGATGCTTCTGTTTACAGCGCCATCAACGACGTTCGGGCCAGGGAAAGTGTAAATATGCCCGCCATTGCTTCTTCATTATCTCAGGGCCAACTGAGAGACATCGTGCGCAAGGAACGTACTATTGAGTTGGCTTTTGAAGGAACCCGTTTGTTTGATATTAGGCGCTGGAGAATCGCTCACGAAGTAATGCCCGGCAAAGTATACGGTATGACCTACAACGATAATGGCACAGTAGTAACTGTCAATATCGACGGGTACAACCGTGTATTTGATGAGGGGCGCGATTATCTGTGGCCAATCCCGCAAAGGGAAAGAGAATTGAATCCAAATTTGGAGCAGAATCCAAAATATTAATAGCTATTTTCATTCAGGTGAAAGGGTAAGGGACTGTTAACTCTTACCCTTTTTTATCTTTGTCCAGAATCCCGGTATAAAGGAAAAGAAAAGGGGACATTAAACGTAATTTGAAATTGATGAAGATGAAAAAGATGCGCATGCTTATTGCATTGCTACCCTATTTGATAGTAGGAAGTTCGTGTGGGGTTCCCAGCGAGCAGGAAAGCACCCAAAAACCAAACGTAGTGCTGATTTATCTCGATGACAGTGGATACGGAGATTACGAACACAACGGAAATCCTGCGATTAAAACACCCCATATTACCCAATTAAAGCAGGGAGGAATTAATTTCACCCAGTTTTATGTCTCTTCTCCGGCATGTTCAGCATCGCGTTATTCGCTGCTGACCGGGCGATATCCGGGGCGATCGGGACTGGGATCGTGGGTTATCGGGCCCAATTCTGCAAGACACATCCACGAAGATGAGCTAACGCTTGCCGAGGGGCTGAAATCGGTCGGGTATAAAACCGGGATGTTTGGAAAGTGGCACCTGGGAACTCCCAATCAGAACAACGATTTTTCGGAGCTTACCTTGCCGCTGGCGCATGGTTTTGATGAATGGATCGGAACCAATGTATCGCACGACTACGATATTTCCATGCTCCTGAAAAGCGATCCTAAAGGTAATAATCCAATACCCGGATACGATTTGATTGCAAAAGACTTGCCTTCTGATACGCTGGCATCAGAATCCTTAACCGGCGTATGTACAAAGGCCGCTGTTGATTTTATCAAACGAAACAAAGAGAATCCGTTCTTTGCCTATATTCCTTACAATATGCCGCATTTGGGGCTTTTTGTGAGCGATAAATACAAAGGCACCTCGCGTAACGGTGTGCTGGGAGATGTGATGGAAGAGCTCGATGCATCCATCGGGGAAATTTGCCAGACCCTGGAAGACATGGGGGTGAAAGAAAATACCATCGTTATTTTGTCGTCGGACAACGGGCCATGGATTCGTTTTAGCGATCAGTCGGAGTCCAAATACGGAGATACACGTTTGCAGGTAGGCTATGCCACTCCGTTTCGCGATGGCAAAGGCTCAACCTGGGAAGGCGGCCATCGGGTGGCCGGAATCATCAACTGGCCGGCACACATTAAAGGAAACCGAAACGAACAAACTCCGGTGAGTACGCTGGATATACTGCCCACTCTATTCGCCATAACCGGTGTGGAACTGCCTGCCGACAGAACCATTGACGGGCGTGATATCCGCTCTCTGCTTATGCCGGGAGAATATAAAAATACATCGGGCGAGTTTGAATTTCTCTATTCCTATGCTGACAACCAGCCTTCGGCCATTCGGAAAGGCCCCTGGAAGTTGCACGTTCGTATCGGTTCTCAAACCGGAAATAACTATGGTTTTGAGGCATCCCGCGAAAAGCCATTGCTGTTTCAGGTGGAAAAAGATTTGGGTGAAAGGATCGATGTGGCTGAACAGGAACCCGAAAAAGTGGCAGAAATGTTGTCCGGCCTGGAAAGGCTTGAACAACAAATAAAAGAAGAAGGATCTTTCTGGGATAAGAACTAGTGTAAAGTCAAGCATGATCTATCGCGCCAAGCCTTGTCCTTTTCCGGTTTTGTTTCATTATAAAAAGCCTCACGTAGCTACTGCTATGCTTACTTTTTCTAATTTCCCAAAACACGAAAAATTACGGCAGCTTACCCAAAATCTCACACTTGAC
>JBKDZK010000002.1:0-1519 GCA_047971205.1 Draconibacterium sp. | reverse complement strand
AGGCAAAGAAAAACACAAGGTTCAAACTGCAGAGTTAAACTAATTTGGCCGCATTTGACCCATTTTTGCCCACAAACCGGAGTATCGCCGGCCCAAAAAATTCAAATTAGATTTTTAAGTTCTAAAATATTTAATTCTATACTCTCCCCCAGTGGGGGAGTTGGAGGGGGCTTTATGAACATCATTCAGATTATACCCGGTTCGGGAGGAAGTTTTTATTGCGGTAACTGTTTGCGCGACAGCAAATATTTTAACGCGCTGCGTGCCGAAGGCCACAAAGTGACAAAGATTCCCATGTACCTTCCCTTGTTTGCCGATGAGCATGATATATCGGAAGTTCCGATTTTTTATGGTGCCATCAGCACTTATCTGAAACAGGTGTATCCCATTTTTCGAAAAGCACCTGCCTGGTTCGATCGCATGCTTAATTCGAAACCCATGATGAAGTTGGCCGCTTCTATGGCCGGCTCAACCAATTCCAAAGGCCTGGAAGACATGACTGTTTCGATGCTTTTGGGAGAAGAAGGCGCGCAAAAAGACGAACTCGACAACATGGTGAACTGGATTGCAGAACATTGTCAGCCCGATATTATTCATATTTCAAATGCTTTGCTTTTGGGACTGGCCCGCCGCCTGAAAGAGAAAATCGGAGTGCCTGTTCTTTGCACTCTTCAGGATGAAGATGTGTGGATTGACCCGATGCAGCCGAAGTTTCAGAAGAAAATATGGGACCTGATGCACGAGCGGGCAAACGACGTAGATGTGCTGGTTTCGGTAAGCGACTTTTTTGCAGGCGTGATGAAAAAACGAATGAATTTGCCGGATGAAAAAGTAAAAACCATTCATCTTGGGGTGGACGTAGAAGATTATCAATATGTTTCGACGAAAGGTAAAGAAAGAAATGTCGGGTATATTTCCCGCATGTGCCACAAAGACGGTTTTGACATTGTGGTGGATGCCTTCATCGAACTAAAAAAGAAACCGGGTTTTGAAGATGTAAAGTTGATTGCAACGGGTGGATCGACGGGCGACGATGCCAGATTCAACAAAGAACAAATACGAAAGCTGAAGGCACATCATCTGCTCGATTCGCTGGAAGTACTTTCTGATTTTGAAGGCAAAGAAGTAAATGATTTTTTCAAAAGGGTTTCGCTGATCTCGGTGCCGGTGCGCATTGGTGAAGCTTTCGGAATGTACCTTATTGAATCGATGGCTTCGGGAGTACCTGTGGTGCAGCCTACTCTGGGCGCTTTCCCCGAAATTGTTGAACTCTCGGGCGGCGGGGTGACTTACATGCCCAATACACCGCAAAAATTAAGTGAAACCTGGGCCGAGCTGTTGTTAAACCCTGACAAAATGGAGGAACTAAGCCGGAAAGGCTACGAGGGAACCCTTAAGAAGTTTAATATTCATAATCACGCCAAAGAAATGATAACTTTATACGAGAGTCTCGGTCATCCTGAGCGAAGTCGAAGGGTGAATTGAGCTTGGATATAAAGTCACATTGAGCGGAGTCGAA
>JBKDZK010000001.1:0-2430 GCA_047971205.1 Draconibacterium sp. | reverse complement strand
AATCATCGACAAGAATACCAACATTCCGTTGTCGACACACCCGATACCTTACGGTGCAAAACTTTACGTGAAAAACGGTCAGGAAATCCGCAAAGGTACCCTGATTTGTGAATGGGACCCGTTCAACGGTGTTATCATCACAGAGTTTGAAGGTAAAGTTGAATTTGATAACCTGATTGACGGTATTACTTTCCGTGAAGAGTCGGATGAACAGACCGGTTATAGCGAAAGAGTAATCATTGAAACGAAGGATAAAACGAAGAACCCGTCTCTGAAAATTATGGACGACGCGGGCGAAATGATTCGTTCTTATAACCTTCCGGTAGGTGGTCACATTTCAGTAACTCCAGGTCAGAAGGTGAAAGCAGGTACTATCCTGGTGAAAATTCCTCGTGCTGCTGGTAAAGCAGGCGATATCACCGGGGGGCTTCCGCGTGTTACCGAATTGTTCGAAGCCCGTAACCCCTCTAACCCGGCAGTTGTTTCCGAGGTGGATGGTGAAGTTTCACTGGGTAAAATCAAAAGAGGTAACCGTGAGATTATTGTTACCGCTAAAAACGGCGATGTGAAGAAATACCTCGTACCACTGTCAAAACAGATTCTGGTACAGGAAAACGACTATATCCGCGCAGGTATCTCACTTTCTGACGGTGCTACTACTCCTTCAGATATTCTGGCTATCAAAGGCCCGACCGCTGTTCAGGAATATATTTTGAACGAGGTACAGGACGTTTACCGCATGCAGGGTGTAAAAATTAACGATAAACACTTTGAGGTGATCATCCGTCAGATGATGCGTAAAGTAGAAATCGTTGACCCGGGAGATACCCGTTTCCTTGAAAAACAAGTGGTTGACAAAAACGAATTCTCTTCTGAAAACGACTGGATCTACAGCAAGAAAGTTGTAGTTGATCCGGGAGATGCCGAAGGAATGAAAGCTGGCCAGATTATTTCTGCCCGTCGTTTGAGAGACGAGAACTCTCAGCTTCGTAGGAAGGATAAGAAACTGGTGGAAGCCAGGGAAGCAATTCCTGCCACATCCAGCCAGGTTCTGCAAGGGATCACCAGGGCTGCACTTCAAACACGCAGCTGGTTGTCAGCAGCATCGTTCCAGGAAACTACCAAGGTACTGAACGAAGCAGCGATCAACGGTAAGGTGGACTACCTCGACGGATTGAAAGAGAACGTAATTTGCGGTCACCTGATTCCGGCCGGAACCGGTCTGAAAGAATACAAAAACCTGGTTGTAGGTTCGAAAGAAGAATACGACAGGTTGGTTGACGGAAGACATTCATAAAAGTTAAGCAGATATGGAAGACAACAAGCAAACGTCACAGCAAATCAATATTGAATTGAGTGAAGAAGTAGCACAGGGGACTTATTCGAATCTGGCGGTTATTACGCACTCCAGTTCAGAGTTTGTGGTGGATTTTGTCCGGATTATGCCCGGTATTCCAAAAGCGAATGTCAAGTCGAGAGTAATTCTTACACCGGAACATGCAAAGCGTTTATTAATGGCACTTCAGGATAATATTGCAAAATATGAAGCCATGCACGGGCCAATAAAGAACGTAAAACCGGGATCTGACCCCATGATGCCGCCAATGAATTTTGGTGGTCCTACTGCACAAGCGTAACAAAAAGCTTACACTATAGAAAAGGCTTTCACAACAGTGAAGGCCTTTTTTTATGGACACCCGGGAAACACGCTTACTCAGTATCACCACTTTTTTCTGGCTCGGCGAAAAGAACCATTCTCAGATGCTTCGTCAGATGGCAAAAAATTGTTAGCTTGGTGCAATCTACCGGAAATCAAAAACGCGGGTATATTTGTACAAGCTTATCTTTTGCCGGTTCGCTAAAAACGAATAACAATGAAGTATCTGATTCTTTTTGCCATTTTGCTGATGGGTATTTCGGTAAATGCCCAGCAACCTTATAAATACGTATTAATTCCAACTCATTTTGACGATTTTGGGAATGATCTTAATCCATACGGGCTTAGCTCTGTTGTGCAGGCCGAGTTGGACAAGCAATCCATTAAAGGCGTTTTTGCCACCAACCAGATGCCGGAAGATTACTGCGAGACTTTAACTGTAAACCTGGTGAAAGCATCGAGTTTGCTGCGAAACAAAGTAAAGGTGGAATTAAAAGACTGTATGAGCAAAGTGATATGGTCGAACGAGGGTACCGGGCGTTCAAAAGATTACCGCGAAGGGTTTGGAGAAGCGGTGGTGGATGCATTAAAGGACCTCACTGAGCTGCCTGTCAACACAACCATAAGCGGACTGCCCCAAAAAGTGGAAACCGCTCCTAAAGTTGCTGCATTAACAAAAACCGAAAAAGAGACTGAAGTAACCCAAGTTCAGCCGGAAAGAGAAGTGGTCGAAAATTATAAGCCGGTAAATCCTTACTACAACGGTACTTATT